>NZ_JBSRVX010000007.1:0-62094 GCF_055134745.1 Actibacterium sp. | reverse complement strand
GTGAAATAGAACACCCAGGCCCCGCCGGTGGCGACGCCGATCAGCAGCCACAGCACCCATTTCGTTAGCCGCAGGCGTATCTTGCGCGCATCCCACTTGGCGTTCCACAGGCGCACACGCTTGTTGCGGTCGCCTTCGACCCAGCGCTCGACCAGAATGAACAAGTCGGTCCAGACCGTCTGGGGGCAGGCATAGCCGCACCAGACCCGGCCCAGCGCCGAGGTGAACAAAAACAGCCCCAGCCCTGCCATGATCAGCAACCCGGCCACGAAATAAAATTCATGCGGCCAGATTTCGATCCAGAACATGAAGAACCGCCGATTGGCCAGATCGACCAGCACCGCCTGATCGGGCAGGTTCGGGCCACGGTCCCATCTGATCCAGGGTGTGATGTAATAGATACCCAGCGTCAGCGCCATCAGCCACCACTTAAGGTTGCGAAAACGGCCCGATACCCGCCGGGGGAAAATAGGCTCGCGGGCTGCGTAAAGCTTTGGGGTGGTCTGGCTGTCGGACATGCCGAGGGTGTCCCGTATCTGGTTCGCGTCAGGTCTTAATGGGGTCAAAGCCACGCGTCAGCCTTGACCTGGATCAAGCCATATCCTGAAGGGCTTGGCGATCCGCATTGAATACAAGCTGCGCCCGTCCGCGCGCAAACAGCGGCTATCCGGATAGCAAGGTCTGAAGGCAGATCAAACGGCCATATTGGCGCAAGATTGGCGCCGGTCCCATGAAAACGCGCGAACATGAAGGGACCGACGCCGTTACCCGGGGGCGGGACAGCCCCCGGATCTCGATGTTACTCGCCGCCACCCAGTTGGTGAACATAGGTGGAAACGGCGCGGATATCGGCCTCTGACAGGCGCGTGTTCCAGTTCGGCATCACACCAAAGCGGGCATTGGTGACCGTCTGTGCGATGGCCGCATCCGATCCGCCATACAGCCAGATGGCATCCGTCAGATTGGGCGCACCCTGAGCACGGTCGCCGGTGCCGTCTTCCATGTGGCAGGCAGAACAATTGTCAAGGAACACCGTTTCGCCCGGTGCGGCCAGGGCGGCATCAAATTCCTGCCCCGACAGTTTGCGGACATATTGCACAACCTGCGCGATTTCCGGCGCTTCCAGGATTTCTCCAAAGGCTGGCATCTGCGAAAAACGCGCATCCGGGTCTTGCTCGTTCCGAATGCCATGCGTCACGGTGGTGTGTATCTCTTCGATACTGCCACCCCACAGCCAATCGTCGTCCAGCAGGTTGGGATAACCCGTCGCCCCCGCCGCACCCGCGCCATGGCACTGGGCGCACCAGGTCTGGAACACGGCGCGACCGGCATTCGCGGCATAGTTCATCAGCTCTGGATCAGACGAGATCGCCGTCAGATCGGTGCTGACAAGGCGCGCCTCGACCGGGGCGTTCATCGTATCGAACGTCTCGATGTCAGCCGCCACATTGGCGCGAGTCGAAAAGCCCAGCAAACCCGGCGTTGCCTTGGAAATCATCGGCCAGGCCGGATAGGCGATGGAATAGCCGATGCCCCATATGATGGTGATATAGAAGGTCCACAGCCACCAGCGCGGCAGCGGGTTGTTGAATTCCTCGATTCCATCCCAGGAATGGCCGGTGGTTTCGGGATCGCCGGGCTGTTTGTTCTTGTCGGTCATATCCGCGCCTCCTTGTTCTGCGCGCCATTTGTGTCGTCGTCACGGGCGGGTCGGTCTTCATGCCGGAACGGGATGCCGGCACTGTCGCGATGGCCGCGCGTGCTGCCAGGGCGAAAGGCCCATAAAATCACCGCGACGAAGAATACGGTCATCATCAACAGCACCCAGCTGTCGGCGAAGGCCCGCATCAGGGAATAGGTGTCCATCCTCCTGCCCCCTATCGGCTGGTTTCAGGCTGGAAGGTCGAAAAGTCGACCAATGTGCCCAGCATCTGAAGATAGGCGATCAGCGCATCCATTTCGGAAATGCCGGGCTGCCCGTCGAAGTTGCGCACCTGCGCCCCGGGATAGCGTTCCAGCAACCCGTCGGTATCGCCGAAGGGATCAATCTGCACCGCAAAATCCAGGCTGGCGTTTTCCAGCATCTCGTCGGTATAGGGCACGCCTACGGCACGATGAGTGCGCATCGTATCCTCGATATACTTTCCGTCGATCAGCTTGCGCTGAAGGAAGGCATATTTCGGCATGACCGATTCCGGCACCACGGATTGCGGATCTTTCAGGTGATCGACATGCCATTCGTCGGAATAGCGCCCCCCCACCCGGGCCAGATCGGGGCCTGTGCGTTTCGAGCCCCACTGGAACGGATGGTCATACATCGATTCCGCCGCAAGGCTGTAATGGCCATAGCGTTCGACCTCGTCCCGCATCGGGCGGATCATCTGGCTGTGGCAGACATAGCAGCCTTCGCGGACATAGATATCACGACCGGTCAGCTCCAGCGGCGAATAGGGCCGCATGCCTTCGACCTTTTCGATGGTGTTCTGAAGATAGAACAGCGGTGCGATTTCAACGATACCACCAACGGTCACGACCAGCAGGCTGAAGACCAGCAAAAGGGTCGCGTTCTTCTCGATGATTTTATGTTTGTCGAGGAATGCCATTTTCTGCTGTCCTTATTCAGCAGGAACAGCCGCCGCAGCGCCGGCCTTCACCGGGGCCGAGGTAGCGGTTCGCCACAGGTTGTAACACATGATGAGAGCGCCGGTCAGATACATGGTCCCGCCCAGGGCGCGCACCACATACATCGGGAACTTGGCCGAAACCGTGTCCGCGAAAGAGTTGACCAGGAAACCCTGCGCATCGACTTCACGCCACATCAGGCCTTCCATGATGCCGGTCACCCACATCGACGACGCGTAAAGAACGATGCCGATCGTCGCCAGCCAGAAGTGCCAGGATACCAGCGACAGGCTGTAAAGCCGCTCGCGGTTCCACAGCTTCGGCACCAGGAAATACAGCGCGCCAAAGGTGATCATGCCGTTCCAGCCCAAGGCACCGGAATGCACGTGGCCGATGGTCCAGTCGGTATAATGCGACAGGCTGTTGACCGCGCGGATCGACATCATCGGGCCCTCAAACGTGGACATGCCATAGAACCCGACGGCGACCACCATCATCCGCAGAATCGGATCGGTGCGCAGCTTGTCCCAAGCGCCAGACAGCGTCATCAGCCCGTTGATCATGCCGCCCCAGCTGGGCATCCACAGGATGATCGAGAACACCATGCCCAACGTAGAGGCCCAGTCAGGCAGCGCGGTATAATGCAGGTGGTGCGGACCGGCCCAGATATACAGGAAGATCAGCGCCCAGAAGTGGATGATCGACAGCTTATAGCTGTAGATCGGGCGTTCGGCCTGCTTGGGCACAAAGTAATACATCATCCCCAGGAACCCCGCCGTCAGGAAGAACCCCACCGCATTGTGGCCATACCACCACTGGGTCATCGCATCCTGCACGCCCGAAAACACCTGCACCGATTTCGACCCGAAGATCGACACCGGCAGCGACAGGTTGTTGACGATATGCAGCATCGCGATCGTCACGATGAAGGACAGATAGAACCAGTTCGCAACGTAGATGTGCTTTTCCTTGCGGTTAAGGATCGTCCCCATGAAGACGCCCAGATAAACCACCCAGACCAGCGTCAGCCAAATATCCACATACCATTCGGGTTCCGCATATTCCTTGGATTGGGTCGCGCCCAGCAGATAGCCCGTCGCGGCCAGCACGATGAACAGGTTATAACCCCAGAACACGAACCAGCCCGCATTGCCGCCCCAAAGGCGCGCTGCGGATGTGCGTTGAACAACATAAAAGGATGTGGCGATCAGGGCGTTTCCACCAAAAGCAAAGATGACCGCCGATGTATGCAACGGACGCAGCCGCCCAAAGTTGGCGTAACCTTCGGCCCAGTCGAAATTCAGCGCCGGAAAGGCCAGCTGAAACGCGATGAACACGCCAACCAGAAAGCCCACAACACCCCAAAATGCTGTCGCGATCACGCCCGCCCGCACAACGCCGTCATTATATGACAGCGGATCGGGCACCGCCCGAATCTCATCCGCACGGCGCACGGTCCAGATGAACAGCCCTCCCGCAACCAGCATCACGATCAGCGCGTGCACCAGATAAGCGGCGTCATGGGCGAAATTGGCTGCAATGGCGGCCAGCAGCGCAATCGCCGCCAGTAATGCCATTTTCATATAGTCCCACATCCCAGTGTCCCCTTGTCTTACCCGCCATGATTCGGAAATCGGGCGGGGGTTTTCTATGCCAGCGGTATGAAACGACGCGACCGCAAACTCTTTGATCCATGTCAATGGATGAATCTGAACGCCTTGACCCGTGTCAAAGCGGGCGCGAACAGAACGGGCATACTGAAAGGGCGTTGATCCAACGCGAAGGAGGATGAAATGTCATTCAAAACCATTCTGACGGTTGTCACCGACACCGAATTGTCGCAGGCGGCGCTGGAACCGGCGATTGCCCTTGCCCTGAAGAACGATGCGCATCTGGATACGCTGTGTCTGGGCGTGGACCATACCCAGATGGGGTATTATTATGGCGCCGCCGAGGCCGTGCTGATCCAGCAAAGCCTGCATCAGGCCCAGAACCGGGCGGATGAGATCGAGGCCAGCGTAAAGGCGCGCCTGACCGCGGAAGAATTTCCCTGGGCTGTCGAAAGCGCATCGGCGCAGATTGCCGGATTGGTGCAGATCGTGGCCCAGCGCGCCCGGTTTTCAGATCTGGTGGTTCTGCCCCAACCCTATGGCGACAAACGCGCGCCAGAGCATGAGGCCACGCTGGAAGCGGCCCTGTTCGACGGCCGCGCATCGGTTCTGGTTGTGCCGGACGGGGCGCAATCATCGGTCAAGGCCGACAAGATCGTGATCGCCTGGAACGAAAGCGCCGAAGCCCTTGTGGCTGTCCGCCGGGCGCTGCCGCTGCTGCAACAGGCCGGCACGGTCAATATCACCGTCATCGACCCGCCAGCCCATGGCCCGAACCGCTCTGACCCGGGCGGTGCTCTTTCACAGATGCTGGCACGCCATGGCGTGAAAACTGAAATCTCGGTATTGGCAAAAACCATGCCATTGATATCGGATGTGCTGAACCGCCAGATCGAAGACATCGGCGCCGATCTTGTCGTGATGGGGGCCTATGGCCATTCGCGCTTCCGCGAGGCGATCATGGGCGGCGCGACCCGCCATATGCTGGAACGTGCCAAGGTTCCGGTTTTCATGGCGCACTGATCTGCATCTGCCTCGGTGCCGACAACAGGAAGGACTGCCAGCAAGCATTCCGGCATTTATGAGTACAGGAATATTCCCGGCCCTTCGATTTGTCGGGCTGGGCATATTGTTGGTTACGGAAGATATCACGCGATGGGGTGCAGAACACGAAAACTGCGCCCCGCCCAGGGAATCAGGGGGGCGTTTCCGCCTGCCCGTTGCCCGCTAATAGACACCGCCATCGGTGTCGTCCCCGGTTTCGTCCATCAGGCGTTCCATATCCGGAACGACGATGCGGCGCTTGCCTTCAAGGATGATGACCCCTTCACGCTTCAGCACGGATATCTGGCGGCTGACGGTTTCCAGCGTCAGCCCCAGATAATCGGCCATCGCCTCACGCGTCAGCGGCAGATCGAAGGCAACCGAAGTTCCCCCTCCCGATGTCATCAACTCGGCATCCCTGCGGGCAAAGATCGCCAGCAGGCTGGCAATCTTTTCACGCGCTGTCTTGCGGCCCAGCAACAGCATCCATTCGCGCGCTGAATCCAGTTCATCCAAGGTCATTTCAAGCAGGCGCTGCGCGATATGCGGTGTCCGCGCCATCAGGGCCTCGAACGGCTTTTTGCGAAAACAGCACATCGTCAATGGCGTGGCCGCCACCAAACTGTAAACCGCGCGATCGCGCCCCGGCCGGCCCACGAAATCAGACGGCAGCAACAGCCCCACCATTTGCGTGCGGCCATCCTCCATCGTCTGCGACAAGGTGGCGATGCCTGTCACCACCGACGCCACGAAATCCATCTTGTCACCCGACCAGATCAAGGTCTGCCCGGCGGCATAGCTGCGATAATATTTGATGTCTTCCAGCTGCTGCAATTCGTCCCCGTCGCAACGCGCGCAAACGGCGCGGTGGCGAATAGGGCAATCTGCACAATCCAGATGCATCAAAGCAGGTTCCATGATCGCCATGTTGCACCTCATTCTTGACTTCGATCAAAGCGCCTACGGACACGATCATACAAATCTAACCCGATGAGCATGGAATCACAACTTTCGCGCTTAGGTTTATTTGACGCGCGGGTGCCACGGTATACCAGTTATCCCACGGCACCACATTTTTCTGCGTCAACGGACCAGCGGCATTTTATCCGGTGGGTCGAGGCGATCCCGCCCCGCTCACGTATTTCGCTGTATATTCATATACCTTTTTGCCGACGGTTGTGCTGGTTTTGTGCCTGTCGCACCCAGGGCACCCGAACCGATGCGCCGCTGCGCGGCTATCTTGACCGGCTGAAACAGGAACTCGCGCTGCTCGCCAGCCATCTGCCCGATGGAATCACCCTGTCACGGCTGCATTGGGGCGGGGGCACCCCGACCCTGCTGCCACCCGACATGATGCAGGAATTGTCAGACGCGATCTATCGCGTCGCCCCGCTGGATAGATTCGGCGAATTTTCGGTCGAAATCGACCCCAATCAGATCGACGCGGCACGGCTTGATGTTCTCAAATCCGCCGGAATGAATCGCGCCTCGATCGGGATACAGGATTTCGACCCCGAAATTCAGTCTGCCATTGGCCGCATCCAAAGCTATGACATCACGCGCGCCGCCGTCGACATGCTGCGTGCGCGAGGCATTTCCAGCCTGAACGCCGATATCCTGTTCGGCCTGCCATACCAGTCGCGCGAACGCATTGCCGAAAGTGTGCAGAAACTGCTGTCGCTGGCCCCCGACCGGGTCGCGCTTTATGGCTATGCCCATGTGCCGTGGATGGCCAAACGTCAGCAGCTTATCGCCTCCGATGCCCTGCCCACCCCCGAAGAGCGGCTGGCCCTGTTTGAAACCGCGCGCCGCCTGTTCCTGTGGGATGATTACCGCGAGATCGGCATCGACCATTTCGCTCGGCCCGGCGACGGGCTGGAACTGGCCCGCCGCAACAAAAAGCTGCATCGCAATTTCCAGGGCTATACAGATGACACCGCGCCGGTTCTGATCGGACTGGGGGCTTCGGCGATTTCACGCTTTCCGCAGGGTTATGCGCAAAACGCCTCATCCACCTCGGATTATGCCCGCCGCATCGAAAGTGGCCAGTTCGCAACCGCACGCGGCCATATCTTCAGCGCCGATGATCTGCTGCGCGGCCGGATGATCGAAGCGTTGATGTGCGACTTTCGCATCGACGCCGCCGAGATGATCCAGACATTCGGCATCAGCCCGGACAGCTTGCAGGCCATGTTCGCGCAAGTCGCCGCCGCATTTCCCGGAACGGTCACGCTGGGCCAGGCCGGGTTCGACATCAACAAGGACGCCCGCCCCCTGACCCGCCTGATCGCCCGCGGTTTCGACACCTATGATCTGTCAAAAGCCGGTCACAGCCCGGCTATCTGATAGCCATACCCGATCTTCCTGGCCTGAATACTCATCTTCCAAGCCGCGCAAATGGCCCGACGCCGCAGGCGTTCTATCTGAATCAGGCAGGCTTCAGATCAAAGGCTGCCTGCATCAGCGCCCGGGTATAGTCGGTTTGCGGCGCGTTGAAGACTGCATAACTGTCGCCGGATTCGACGACATCGCCCTGTTTCATCACGATCACCTTGTGGGCCATCGCACGCACCACCTTCAGGTCATGGCTGATAAACAGATAGGCCAACTGATATTTCTGCTGCAACCGGCGCAGCAGATCGACAATCTGCACCTGCACCGTCATATCCAGCGCCGAGGTGGGTTCGTCCAGCACCAACAGGCGCGGGCGCAGGATCATCGCGCGGGCAATGGCGATGCGCTGGCGCTGTCCGCCGGAAAATTCATGCGGATAGCGCTGCATCATTCCGGCATTCAGCCCGACCTCGTTCAGGGTTTCGGCGACCAGATCGCGCCGCGCGCGGCCTGTCTCGTGCCCGTGAACGCCCAAACCTTCGGCCACGATCTGCTCAACGGTCATACGTGGTGACAGCGACCCAAAGGGATCCTGAAACACGATCTGCATGTCACGCCGCAGCGGGCGCATCTGCGCGGATTTCAACCCGCTTATGTCGCGCCCATCGAACTGGATAGACCCTTGCGACGAAATCAGCCGCAATATGGCCAGCGCCAGCGTGGTCTTGCCCGATCCGCTTTCGCCGACCACGCCCAGCGTTTCCCCCGCCCGCACCGATATCGTGGCGTCATTCACAGCCTTGACATGCCCCACAGTGCGCCGCATCAACCCGCGTTGAATCGGGAACCACACCCGCAAGCCATCGGTGCGCAGCACCTCGGCGGCGGCGGGCGGCACCGGCACCGGCAGGCCTTTCGCCTCGGCCGCCAGCAATTTGCGGGTATAGGGATGTTGCGGGTCGGCGAATATCTGGCCTGTGGGACCGGTTTCAACGATCTGACCGTCCTTCATCACGCAAACCCGGTCGGCAATGCGGCGCACGATGCCCAGATCATGGGTGATGAACAGCAGGCTCATGTCTTCCGTGCGTTTCAGATCGGCCAGCAATTCAAGAATTTGCGCCTGTATGGTCACATCCAGCGCCGTCGTGGGTTCATCCGATCAGCAGATCGGGGCCGTTGGCCAGCGCCATCGCGATCATCACCCGCTGACGCTGCCCGCCCGACAGTTGATGCGGATAGGCACCCAGGCGCGTTTCAGGGTCGCGAATGCCAACCTTGTTCAGCAATTCGATGATCCGCGCCCGCACAGCGCCGCCCGTCAGCCCCTGATGCAGCCGGATGCTTTCGGCCAGTTGCTTTTCCAGCGTGTGCAGCGGGTTCAGCGATGTCATGGGTTCCTGAAAGATGAAACTGATGTCATTGCCGCGCACCTTGTGCAGGCGGGCCGCGCTGGCCCCGACCATCTGATCGCCATTATAGGTGATCGACCCCGTGACCGTCGCACTTTCAGGCAGCAACGATACCGTTGAAAGCGCTGTGACCGATTTTCCCGAACCGCTTTCGCCCACCAGCGCCACGGTTTCACCGCGCCCGACCTCGAACGACACGTTGCGCACTGCGGGGTGGTCCTGCCCGTCCTGCCGGAAGCTGACCGACAGGTTATTGACCGTCAGAACGCCGCTCATTGAAAGGTCTTTCTGGGATCGAAGGCATCGCGCACGCCTTCAAAGATGAAAACCAGCAGCGACAACATCACCGCGAAGGTGAAAAACGACGTAAAGGCCAGCCATGGCGCCTGAAGGTTCTGCTTGGCCTGCAAGGTCAATTCCCCCAGCGACGGGGCCGAAGACGGCAGCCCGAAACCCAGGAAATCAAGGCTGGCCAGCGTGCCGATCGTGCCGGTGATGATAAAGGGCAGCAGGGTCAGCGTCGCGACCATCGCATTTGGCAGCATATGACGGAACATGATCGTGCGGTTGCCCACCCCCAGCGCCCGGGCCGCCCGCACATATTCGAAATTGCGCGCTCGCAGGAATTCGGCCCGCACCACCCCCACCAGCGCAGGCCAGCCGAACAGCGCCGTCAGCGCCACCAGCAGCCAGAAACTCCGCCCCAATATCGCGAAAAGAATGATGATGATGTACAGTTGCGGGGTAGAGGTCCATATCTCGATGACCCGCTGAAAGATCAGATCGGTCCAGCCACCAAAGAACCCCTGAACCGCCCCGGCCGTGATCCCGATCACCGCCGCAATACCGGTGACGATCAGGGTGAACAGGATCGACAACCGAAAGCCATAGATCACCCGCGCCAGAACATCGCGCGCCGTGTCATCCGTGCCCAGAAGATGGGTCCAGTCCGGCGCCGAGGGCGCCTGACCGCCCACGTCATTCACCGTATCGTAACTGAACGGGATCGGTGGCCACAGGATGAACCCCTGGCGTATCGGTTCGCCGTCCATTATCCCGTCGCGCGCATCCTCGATCAGGGTTTCCGGCTCATCCCAGCAATCGACGCGCCCACCGGTGATGATCAGGCATTGAACCTCGATATCGCGATAAATCGCCTCGGTGCGCAGATCGCCGCCAAAGGTGGTTTCGGGATAGAAGTTATAGACCGGGAAATAGGTCTGTCCCTGGTAACGCACGAAAATCGGTTTGTCGTTCGCGATGACCTCGGCGAACAGCGACAGGCCGAACAGAACCGAAAAGATCAGCAACGACCAATAGGCGCGCCGGTTGCGCCGGAAATTCCGCCAGCGCCGCTGGTTCAATGCAGAAATCGCAGGCAACATCATGTTTCACGGCTTTCGAAGTCAATACGCGGATCGACCAGAACATAAGTCATGTCCGACAACAGGTTGACCAGCAGCCCGATCAGGCCAAAGGCATACAGGGTGCCAAACACGATGGGATAATCGCGCGCCACGGCGGCCTCGAACCCAAGACGGCCCAGGCCATCCAGCGAAAAGATTGTCTCGATGATGATCGACGCGCCAAAGAACACGCTGATGAACAGCCCCGGAAACCCCGCGATCACGATCAGCATCGCGTTGCGGAACACGTGGCCATACAATACCCGTCGGTCGGTCAGCCCCTTGGCGCGGGCGGTGATCACATATTGCTTCTTTATTTCATCCAGAAAGGAATTCTTTGTCAGCAGCGTCAGTGTCGCAAAGCTGGAAATGGTCGATGCGATAACAGGCAAGGTGATGTGCCAGAAATAATCGGCGATCTTGTGGCCCAGCGTAAAGTTCTCCCAGCCGTCCGATGTCAGCCCGCGCAACGGGAACCAGCTGAAATATGACCCGCCCGCGAAGACGACCAACAACAGAACCGCAAAAAGAAAGCCTGGAATGGCATAGCCCAGAATGATCGCGCCCGATGTCCAGGTGTCGAACGCACTGCCATCCTTGACCGCCTTGCGGATACCCAGCGGGATTGAGATCACATAAGCCAGCAATGTGGACCACAGCCCCAGCGTGATCGACACCGGCAGCTTTTCGATGATCAGGTCCACAACCGATATCGACCTGAAATAGCTTTCGCCGAAATCGAAGGTCAGATAACCGCCCATCATTTTCAGGAACCGCTCCAACGGCGGTTTGTCGAACCCGAATTCCTTTTCAAGCTGTTCAATGAATTCCGGCGGCAGCCCGCGCGAGCCCAGATATTTTTCATCCCCCGACGCGATCGAAGAGGTTCCGGCATCATTTCCACCGCCGGCAAACCCGCCGAAAACATCGCCGCGCCCTTCGATCTGGGCGATGATCTGTTCGATGGGGCCACCCGGCACGAACTGGGTCAGCGCGAAATTCACGATCATGATGCCCAGCAAGGTGGGAATGATCAGCAGCAACCGCCGAAGAATATAGGCGCCCATGTGGTGCGTTCTGCCCTTGTTATCGGAAGGCCCCGGCGGCCTTCAGCTTTTCGCCCTTTTCGGCGTTATACCACCAGACATCCAGATAGCCCAAGTCATAAGGCGGCAACACGTCGGGATGTTCATACTGGTCGAAATAGGCAACCCATGAATTGGATTTATACCATGTCGGGATCACGAACAGTTTCGCCCGCATCAGCCGATCCAGCGCGCGCGTCGCCACCTTGAATTCATCGCGCGACCTGGCCGCCACCAGCTTGTCGATCAGAATATCTGCGGCCGGATCGGCAAAACTGGCTGGGTTGAAATGGCTGGCCACGGCATCGGCCGATCCGAACCGCTGTTGCATGCCCAGGCCTGGCACCAGATTGGTGTAATAGCTGGCGGCGATCATGTCGTAATCCTTGCCGCGGATCAGATTGGTGTATTGCGACGGATCGACCCGGTTCAGCACCGCCTTGATGCCAAGCACTCTCAGATTGTCGATGAACGGGCTGACAATGCGCTCGATATCGGTGTCATCGGTCAGAAACTCCAGGGACAGAACCGTGCCACTGTCGTTGACCCGAACGCCATCCGAACCCGCCCGCCAACCGGCCTCGTTCAGCAATGCGTCGGCCTTGGCCAGATTTCCCCGGTCCAACTGGCGCTTGCCAGATGTCGGGGCCATCACCACCGGATCGGTCAGCAAAGCCGGATCTATCAGATCACCCAAGGATTTCAGCAGTTCCAGTTCGGCGCCCTCGGGCACGCCCGTCGCCCCCAGATCGCTATTTTCCCAGAACGAATTACGATGCTCGAACAGACCGTATTGCAGGGTCTCATTGGTCCATTCGAAATTATACATCAATGCGATGGCCTGACGGACGCGAATATCCTGAAACTTGTCGCGCAGCAGGTTGAAGACGAATCCGGATGCCTCGGGCAGATTGCCATCGGGCAATTCGGCCTTCTTGACGAAACCCTTGGAGACCTGCGGAAAATCATACCCCGTGGCCCATATTTTGGAACTACCCTCTTCGCGGAACGTATATTCCCCGCGCTGAAAGCCCAGCAGGGCGGGGGTGTTGTCGGAATAATACTGCACCCGGATGGTATCGAAATTGAACCGGCCCTTGTTGATCGGCAGATCCTTTCCCCAATAATCGGGGTTGCGTCGATAAACGATCTGCCGGTTGATGTCATAGCTGTCCAGCAGATACGGGCCGGTGCCCATGATCGGCGTCAGACTGGCCTCATCCAGCCGCGCGCCGGTCTTTTCGAACCACGCCTTTGACATCACCGGGTTCGATCCCATCTGCGAAATCAGCCCGTCGCGCGGCACGTCAGGGCGAAATGTGAACTTTACCCGGTGCGGACCCAGCACCTCGGCGGATTCGACCAGTTTGCTGATCGCAACGCGGTAATCGATATAGGCCTGCTCCATCAACAGATCGAAGGTGAATTTCACGTCTTCGGCTGTTACCGGGGTGCCGTCGGAAAACCGCGCCTCGGGGCGCAGGTTGAATATGACCCAATCCTGACTTTCTGGATATTCCAGCGATTCAGCGATCAGCCCGTAATCGGCGCCGGCCTCGTCCGAGGTGCTGGTCATCAGCCGTTCGACCATCAAGGTCAGCGCCAATGCGCCCGAGCGCCCCTTGCGCGAAATCGGGGTGAAATTGTCAAAAGTGCCTTCGGCCCAGATCGACATGTCACCGCCTTTGGGCGCATCGGGATTGACGTAATCAAGATGCTTGAAATCCGCAGGGTATTTCAGCTCTCCAAAGGTGGAATACCCGTGCGATTTGATGATCTTTTCATCCGATTGCTGGGCGTGGCCCGGCATGGCCAGCAACAGCATGGCCACCAGCACCAGAAAAAGCCCCGTCAGCGGGGCGCTGTGGTCTACTCTGCGGGAAATCATGCATACCTTGGGCTTCATCAGCGTCCTCCGTCATTCTGACCCAAGCTATGACCCGGCGGACGTCAAGTTCAAGTTGAGTTTCCGTGAGCCGGAGCAATCAGACATGAAAAAGGGCCGCTCCGCCAGGAACAGCCCCCAATTCAAGCGCGGCAAAGCCGATTACTGCGCAACCGATGCCAGATAGGCGATCACATCGGCGCGGTCTTCGACCTTGGGCAGACCGGCGAATGTCATCGTGGTTCCCGGCGCAAAGCCCTTGGGATTGGTCAGAAAATGGTTCAGGTTCTCAGGCGTCCAGACATCAGCGACTTTTTCAAGCGCCCCGGAATAGGAATATCCCTCGGCTGTATCAACGGCACGACCGACGACACCATACAGATACGGACCCGTGGAATTGGCGCCCTGCTCCAGCTTGTGACAGGCCTTGCACTTGCCAAAAACCCTTTCACCCTTGCCGATATCTGCGGATGCCAGAACCTCGGCGAAAGGCACTTCGACCTCGTTGCTTTCGCTTTCGGTAGCGCCAGTGTCGATCACATAGGCCTGCGCTGTTTCATCGCCATGCCCGCCGCCCATATGATACAGGCTTTCTGCTGCCCAGTTGCCCAGCAGGAAGATCAGCAGGGCGCCGCAGAAACCACCGACGATTTTGGTAAGGGTCATTGTGTCGAACATGTCGCTTTCCTGTTCACTCCCGATTTGGGGCGTATCTATCCGCTTCCCTAGCTGCGATGCAAGGTGTAGTTACCGCGACCAATCGCCCGAGGGCAGGTAAAATTCACGAAACGGGGTCACATGACAGGACGTATCGCCTTTCAGGGAGAGCCAGGCGCCTATTCACATCAGGCCTGCGCCGAAGCGCGGCCCAGGCTGGAGGCCCTGCCCTGCAAGACATTCGAAGACACGATCGACGCGGTGCGCCGGGGCGATGCCGATCTGGCGATGCTACCGGTTGAAAACTCGACCTATGGCCGGGTCGCCGATATCCACCGCATCTTGCCAGAATCGGGATTGCATATCGTGGACGAGGCCTTTGTGCGCGTTCATATCAATCTGCTGGGGGTGCCGGGCGCAAAATTGACCGATGTGCGCCACGCCATGAGCCATACCGTCTTGCTGGGCCAGTGCCGCGATTTCCTGCGCCAGAACCAGATTGATCCGATGACCGGTGCCGATACGGCCGGATCGGCACGGATCGTGGCGCGCGATGGCGACAGGTCGATCGGTGCGCTGGCCTCTGAACTTGCAGGCGAAATATATGGGCTCGATGTCCTGGCGCGTCATATCGAAGATCACGATACCAACACGACGCGGTTTCTGCTGATGGCGCGCGACCCCGACCTGCGGCGGCGCGGACCGGCGGGCATGATGACCAGCTTCGTGTTTCGCGTGCGAAATATCCCGGCGGCGCTCTACAAGGCGCTGGGGGGCTTTGCCACCAATGGCGTGAACATGACCAAGCTGGAAAGCTATATGGTCGGCGCAGAATTCACCGCAACGCAATTCTATGCCGATATCGAAGGCCATCCCGACGACCGCAACGTGCAGCTTGCGATGGAAGAGCTGGATTACTTCACCACGCACATGACATTGCTGGGTGTCTATCCCGCCGACCCCAAGCGACGCTGACGCCGCGCGGCCTGCGATCAGGCCCGTGGCGCGGTTTCGTTCAGGCGCATTTCAACGCGCCGCGCAAAGCCGTGGATTTCCTGTTTGAACCGCCGCGTCAGATTTGCCTTGGCCAGACGCAGCGATTGCAGGAACAGGCGGGCGGCCATCGTGCGCGGCTTGATGTCCAGCTCGATCATAAGCCGGGTCTGACGCGGCGACAGCTGCAACAGCTCGACATGCAGCGTTCCGTCAAAGCCGCTGCTTTGCGAAAGCACGCTCAACAGCTCCGGGCGCTCATAGCGCACCATTTCGGCAGTCAGTTCACGCATCTTGCCGCGATAACGCATCCGCGTCTTCCAGGACATCCCAACACCAGGTCTGGTCAACCTGTCGGTGCGTGAGACCTCGGCGCCGCGCCGCAGAATTGCGCGCTCGAACAGATCGAAATCCGTCACAGCGGCAAAGACCTGATCCACCGATCCTGCGATATCTTCACGTGTCGAAAATTTCATGCCACCTGCCAACCGTTCCCTGCATCAGTCTTTGCGTTAATCCAGCCTGTCCGCAAGCCAGTTCGACAGCAGGAATTCAGCAATGGCCCCCTTGCGGGGTGCGCGGATCATGGGGTGTTCGCCTGCGAAAACCGTCAGCATGTCTTCGCGACTGACCCATATCGCATCTTCAAGCTCGACCGGATCCACCGATATCTTGTCGTCCAGCGCGATGCCACGACACCCGAACATCAGCGATGACGGAAACGGCCAGGGCTGCGAAGACAAGTAATCCACCGCGCCCACACGAATACCGGCCTCTTCAAACACTTCGCGCCGCACCGCGGCCTCGATCGTTTCACCGGGCTCGATAAAGCCCGCCAGCAACGAATACATGCCCTGCGCCCAACCGGGAGAACGGCCCATCAGAACCGAATTACCTTTCAGGATCAGCATGATAACAACAGGATCGGTTCGCGGGAAATGCAGTGCCTTGCAGGCCGTGCAACCGCTTTGCCAGCCGGCCATTGACAGGGCATTGCGCCCGCCACAGCGCGCACAAAACCCATGGGTCTGGTGCCAGCCCAATATCGCCTTTGCCGTCGCCGACAATTCTGCATCTCGCGGTGTCAGCGCCCCCATCACCTGGCGCAGATCGGCAAATACGACCGTTTCGGGCAACCCCGGATAGTGCTGCTGCGAGTTGTCATGGAAACTGTCCAGTGCCTCGGGCAGCACCGGCGGTTGCCAACTGGATACATCCAGCGCAAAGCATCCCTCACCCTGCTGCAGCCCCAGGAATACCGCGTCGGCCTCTCGCTCGGCGCAAAGCTCGTGCCTTGTGGTCAGAAAGGCCAATCCGTTCGTCGCCATGTTCATCAGGATCTTGCCACGCCAGACCATCAGAACATGGGCGCCCGGTTCCGACCAAAGCCGTTTCAGCGCGCCCGCGTCGCCACGCAGATGCGCGGCCCTGTCCAGGCCCGATCCACCGAATGTCACTTCCTCTGCATGCCGCATCCGCCCCACCTCCGCTTTCCTGTTGACTGCCACGACTGCAAGGCGAGAGCAATCTTGATTAAATTCCCGTTAAACGGGAAAATGACATGTCCCTATGCGAATCAATGTTTTCATAAGGGGCTGGTGGCGTTGCGATTGCACTGGGTGAGATTCGGAAAGCCGGGCGTTATACCGGCGCAATCGCAGGGGTGGACGTGATCAAGACATTGCAGTCATCAGACGCCAGCACGTTGCCCGGCCAGGTGCATCTGCGGATCATGGCCACAACCGACCTGCACATGCATATCTATCCCTACGACTACTATGCAGACCGCCCCATAGACACGGCCGGCCTTGCGCGTGTTGCCAGCCACATCGCCACGATCCGCGCGCAAACCCCCAATACGCTGCTGGTCGACAATGGGGACTTTCTGCAGGGCAATCCGATGGGTGATTACATCGCCTTTGAACGCGGCATGAAGGAAGGCGACCTGCATCCGATCATCGCCGCCATGAATCTGCTGGAATTTGACGCCGCGACACTTGGCAACCACGATTTCAATTTCGGCCTTGGTTTTCTGATGAAAACCCTGGCTTGCGCCCGGTTTCCGGTGGTCTCGGCCAACGTAATCACCCGGCTTGGCGCAGCCCCGCGCGGCGACAAGACCCTGTTGCCCCCCTATACGATTTTGAACCGCTGCCTGAGGGATGGCACAGGCGCCGAATATCCGATCAAGATCGGGCTGATCGGCTTTGTCCCGCCACAGATCACCGGCTGGGATCACGAACATCTGCACGGCAGGGTCTGGTCGCGCGATATCATTGAAACCGCCCGCGCGTATATTCCCCGGATGCAGGAACAGGGGGCAGATATAATCGTTGCCCTGTCTCATTCCGGCATAGGCGCCATCCGGCATATCGACGGGATGGAAAATGCCTCTGTCCCTCTGGCGGCGATTGACGGCGTCGATGCCATTGTCGCGGGGCACAGCCATCTTGTTTTTCCCGCACCTCTTTATCCCGAAAACGATGTCGTGGATCCATCGCGCGGCACCCTGCATGGCAAGCCGGCGACAGTGGGCGGCTTCTGGGGATCGCATCTTGGCCTGATCGACATGATATTGCACCGCGACGCCAATCGCTGGCAGATCGTGACCACGGCATCGCAGGTTCGACCGATTGCGCGGCAAATCCGTGGGGGCCTTGTGCGCCCGCTGGTCGGCAACAATCTTGATGTGGCCGCGACGGCCAGGGCCGATCATATCGGCACGCTGACCTATATCCGCCGCCGCGTCGGCAAGACCTCGGCCCCGATCCACTCTTATTTCGCGCTGCTGGGTGAAGATCCATCAGTTCAGATCGTCGCGCAGGCCCAGGCCGATTTCATTGCTGACGCGATCAGGGGCACCGCGGATGAGGGCCTGCCCATCCTGTCCGTTGCGGCACCCTTCAAGGCGGGCGGCCGGGGCGGGCCGGAAAACTATACCCATATCCCTCCCGGCGATCTGAGCCTCAAGAATGTCGCCGACCTTTACCCCTATCCAAATGCCATACGGGCGCTACGCCTGACGGGGGCGCAGATCAAAAACTGGCTGGAGCACAGCGCGGGCATATTCAATCGCATCCTGCCCGGGAAGCTGGATCAACCCCTGCTGAATCCGGAGTTTCCCGGCTATAATTTCGACGTTTTCAGCGGCGTGACTTATCAGATCGACCTGTCGCGGCCTTGCCACGACGATCCCGATGTCGAAACGCCGCAAAGGTCGGCGGCTGGTCGTATCGTCAATCTGTCTTTTCGCGGCGCGCCGCTGGACCCGCTGGCGGAATTCATCGTTGCAACCAACAGCTATCGCGCCGCAGGCGGAGGCAACTTTCCCGGTGCGGATGGCAGCACGATCATTGCCCAGCCCCCTGATCTGATCCGCGATCTGATCATACGTCACATCGCGGATTGCGAAACATTGGCCCCCACGTCCGGTCGCAACTGGTCCTTCGTGGCGATGCCCGGCACCAGCGTTCTGTTCGATACAGGGCCAGGTGCCGCGCGCCATGCCGATGGCGTTTGCAACGGTGCCATTTCCCCCATTGGGCGCACCCCCGAAGGTTTCATGCGATTCCGCATCTTGCTTTGATCGAAATACAGTCAACTGTGCTAAGAAATGGGCATGCTCTACGCCAGAATCGCCCTAAAGAAAGCGCAAAGGACGGACGAGCGCCCATAATTTGTGCAAGTGCTGATCCGCAGAAGGCCGCGGCATCTCTGCACTCGCACTTGGCGCAGGCGGCGGGCAGGGTCGTAACACAAGAATGGGAGCCAAGCATGTTCACAAAAGTTCTGAGTACATTTGCCGCGCTGGCTGTATCGGCCAGTGCCGCCATCGCCGAAACGAATATCTCTTTCGCGCTGGACTGGAAATTCGAAGGCCCCGCCGCAGCCTATTTCGCCGCGATTGACAACGGTCATTTTGCAAAGGCGGGTCTGGATGTTGAAATCTCGGCCGGTCAGGGATCGCTGGACGCAATCCCCAAGGTCGCCACGGGGGCCTTTCCGGTTGGCTTCGCCGATATAAATTCGCTGATCAAGTTTCTGGATCAAAACCCCGGCGCCCCCGTGATCGCCGCCATGATGATCTATGACAAACCGCCTTTTGCCGTGGTGGGGCGCAAATCGCTGGGCATTACCGAGCCAAAGGATCTGGAAGGCAAGGTTCTGGGCGCGCCGCCGCCCGATGGGGCATGGGCACAGTTCAAACCCTTTGCCACCGCCAACGGGCTGGACATGGCCAAGATCACGGTTGAACCGGTCGGATTCCCGACACGCGAACCGATGCTGGCCGAAGGCAAGGTTGCCGCCATCACCGGATTTTCGTTTTCATCCTATCTGAACCTTGTCCGCCTTGGCGTGCCCGAGGATGACATCACCACCCTGCTGATGGCCGATCACGGACTGGCGCTGTATGGCAATGCGATCATCGTGAACACCGATTTCGCAACCGAGAACCCCGATGTGATAAAGGGTTTCCTGGCCGCCGTTGCCCAAGGCTGGGTTGATGTCATCGCCGACCCGGCCGCCGGTGCGGAAATGGTCATCAAGCGCAATCCGGCCGCCGATCTGGCGCTGGAAACACGCAGGCTTGAAATGTCGATCCGCGATAATGTGGCAACCGATTACACGATGGCCAACGGCATGGGCGGAATAGACCCTGCCCGCATGGCCAAGGCGCTGGAACAGCTTGGCGAAACCTTCACCTTTGCCACGACGCCCGACGCGACGCTTTATTTTACCGATGCCTATCTTCCGGACGGAAACTTTCCGCTCGAATAAGGCATCACACGCGCGGGCGGTGATTTCCTCCTCCTCCGCCCGCGCGCCGAACAACCCTCCACAGCCAAAGGGTGCGATCATGTCTGCCAGCCCGCTGATTGACCTGAAATCCGTCACCCATGCCTATCGCACGGCAAGCGGGCCATTGCCGGTTCTGAACAACCTGAACATCAGCGTGGCCGAGGGCGCGTTTTGCGCTGTGGTTGGCCCGTCGGGTTGCGGAAAATCCACCCTGACGCGGCTGATCGCCGGGCTGATGCGCCCCGATCAGGGCGAGGTGTGGCTGCATGGTGAGCGCGTGAAATCCCCGCGCAAGACGGTGGGCATGGCATTTCAGAACCCGGTTCTGCTGGAATGGCGCACAATATTGCAAAATGTCATTCTGCCGCTGGAAATCGTCGCGCCCAGCATGCCACGCGCCAGGCGTGTGGCCCGCGCCGAAGAATTGCTGGCGCTGGTCGGCCTGTCTGGCTTTGAAGACAAGCGCCCGTCCGAACTGTCCGGCGGCATGCGCCAGCGGGCATCCATGTGCCGGGCCATCGTGCATAAACCCGACGTGCTGATCATGGACGAACCCTTTGGTGCGCTGGATGCCTTTACCCGCGAAGACCTGTGGCAAACGATGCATGCCCTGCGCCGGCAAGAACCGTTCACATCGCTGCTGATCACCCACGACCTGCGCGAAAGCGTGTTTCTGGCCGACGAGGTGGTGGTGCTGTCGGGCCGGCCAGCCACAACGCAACACGTTCTGACGATCGATCTGCCGGGCGAGCGCAAGCTGGAAGATCTGTATCAACCGCGCGCCGTGGAATATCTGGCCACCCTGCGCCACCAGATCCAGATCGCACAGGGCCGTGTCGAAGGGGCCGCAGCATGAACAGCACCTGGGGCAAGATCGCGGTGCCACTGATCGCCATCGCGATCTTTTTGGGGCTTTGGGAATGGATCGTCTGGCTGAAAGGCTGGCCGAATTACAAAATGGCCAGCCCGTCCGATCTGGTCCCGGCATTCTGGAAATTCCGCTGGCTGTTTCTGGAATACGGCTGGCAGACGCTGTGGCGCACCATCGTGGGGCTGATGCTGGCCATCATCGTGGGCACGGGTCTGGGCATGGTGATGGGCTTTTCGCGACTGATGCGCGATGCGCTGTATCCCTTGCTGGTCGGGTTCAACGCGATCCCCAAGGCAACCGTGGTGCCGATTCTGGCGCTGATGCTGATCGGCCAGCACGACCTGAACACGGTGCTGATGGCTTTCATGATCTCGTTCTTTCCCATCGCCGTATCGGTCAGCATCGGGCTTTCGACGTTGGAGCCGGAATATCGCGACATCCTGCGCAGCCTTGGCGCATCGCGCCTGACGATCTTCTGGAAAATCGCCCTGCCCAAGACCCTGCCGGAATTTTTCGGCGCGCTGAAGGTTGCGGTCACATTGGCCTTTATCGGCACCAACCTTATGGAGATTGTCAGTCCTCATGGCCGGGGTCTCGGCGCGCTGTTCGATTCGGGAAAGATCAGCGCCGATTACCCGCTGATGTTCGCGGTGCTGCTGTCTTTGGCGTTTCTGGGGATCGTGCTGTATTACATCGTGGTGGCGCTGGAAAAAATATTCGCAGGTTGGGCCGAACGCCCACAGGGCTGATGCCGATGCTTGCCAAGCCGTTCCCCGGCACCTATGTATCACCCCGAGAGGTTGGCGCGGGCAGGCACCTCGCCAACCCGGTCAGGTCCGGAAGGAAGCAGCCGTAACGAGCCCCGCTTGGGTCGTTGTCCAGCCTCTCACCCTAGCCCCGACGCTGTTACCGGTGCTGGACGCGCGCCGCACCAGCGCATAACCTGCGCCCTGTTCCAGAATCCCATGGGGGCCCATGACCGACACGCCCGACACCGGCTATCAGGTGCTTGCCCGTAAATACCGCCCCGCGACCTTTGCCGATCTGATTGGCCAGGATGCAATGGTGCGCACGCTGAAAAACGCCTTTGCCGCCGATCGGATCGCGCAGGCCTTCATCATGACGGGTATTCGCGGCACCGGCAAAACCACCACCGCGCGGATCATCGCCAAGGGGCTGAACTGCGAAGGGCCGGACGGCACCGGCGGACCAACCACCGATCCGTGCGGGGTATGCGAACCGTGCCAGCGCATCGCCGAAGGCCGGTTCATCGACGTGCTGGAGATTGACGCGGCATCATCCACCGGCGTGGATTCCATCCGTGAAATCAACCGTATGGCGGCAGGCAAACCTACGGCCGGCCGGTTCAAGATCTTTATCATCGACGAAGTGCACATGCTGTCGACCAGTGCCTTCAACGCGATGCTGAAAACGCTGGAAGAACCCCAACCGCACACCAAATTCATTCTGGCCACGACCGAGATTCGCAAGGTTCCGGTCACGGTGCTGTCGCGGTGTCAGCGGTTCGATCTGCGCCGCATCGAACCCGAGGTGATGATCGCCCATCTGCGCGGCATCGCCACGCTTGAAAACGCTGCCATCGCCGATGATGCGCTGGCGCTGATCACCCGCGCCGCCGAAGGTTCGGTGCGCGACGCGATGAGCCTGCTGGATCAGGCGATCAGCCACGGCGCAGGCGAAACCACCGCCGATCAGGTGCGCGCGATGCTGGGGCTGGCCGATCGCGGCCGGGTGCTGGATCTGTTCAACATGATCATGCTGGGCGATGCGGCAGGCGCGCTGAACGAATTGTCGGCGCAATATGCCGATGGCGCCGATCCGATGGCCGTGCTGCGCGATCTGGCCGAGATCACCCACTGGATCAGCGTCATTCAGATCACGCCCGATGCCGCCGATGACCCCACAATCGGCCCCGATGAACGGGCGCGCGGCCAGCATATGGCCGAAAAACTGCCGATGCGGGTGCTGACGCGCACATGGCAGATGCTGCTCAAAGCCCTGGAAGAGGTCGCTGCCGCACCCAATGCGATGATGGCAGCCGAGATGGCGATCATCCGCCTGACCCATGTTTCGACCCTGCCCGCCCCCGAAGACCTGGTGCGCCTGTTGCAGGACACCCCGCCACCGACGGCACCCGGCCCCGGCACATCCGGTGGCCCCGCATCGGCCCCTTCAGGTGTGACCGCCTATAGCAGTCCGCGCGCGTCGGGCCCCACGGGCGGTGGCGGCGGCCCGGTCGCGGCCTTGGCGCAAGCCCCCGAATCCGCGCTGTCACAGTTCACGACCTTCCCTGCCGTCATTGCGCTGATCCGCACCAATCGCGATGTAAAACTGCTGGTCGAGGTCGAAACCTGCCTGCGGCTGGTCAGCTATGTGCCAGGCCGGATCGAATTTGAGCCCACCCCCGACGCGCCCGCCGATCTGGCCGCCCGGCTGGGCAGCCGGTTACAGGCTTGGACGGGCGCGCGCTGGGCGGTTTCTGTCACCGGCAAGGGCGGCGGCGCGACAATTGCCGAAACGCGCGACGCAGAACGCCTGAAACTGGAAGCCGAAGCCAAACAGCACCCCCTGGTTCAGGCTGTCATGACCGCCTTCCCCGGTGCGAGGATAACCGGGATCAAAACCCCCGAAGACCTGGCCCGGGACGCCGCCCAGGCGGCCCTGCCCGAGGTCGAAGATGAATGGGATCCGTTCGAGGAATAAGGAGAGAACTATGTTCAAAGGATTGGGCGGGCTTGGCGATATGGCCAAGATGATGAAGGCCGCACAAGACATGCAGGCCAAGATGCAAACCGTGCAGGAAGATCTGCACGCTATCCATGTAACCGGCGAAAGCGGGGCCGGTCTGGTGCGGGCTGTCTCTACGGCCAAGGGTGAATTGCTTAGCCTGGATATCGACCCGTCAATCTTTTCGGGCGATGACAAGGAAGTGGTCGAAGATCTTATTCTTGCCGCCATCAAGGACGCACAGACCAAGGCCAGCGACCGCGCCAAGGAAGAAATGATGAAAATAACCCAGGCCATGGGCCTGCCCGCCGATATGAAACTGCCGTTCTGACCACGCCGGACGGGGCACGCGTCACCCTCGGCGCGTTGCCCCATCCCTGCCAATCGTGCAGGATTTGCCATAGGCCTCCAATGTCCGATACCGATACAGATATTCAGACCCTGATCGACATGATGGCCCGCCTGCCCGGCCTTGGTCCGCGTTCGGCCCGGCGGGCGGTGTTGCACCTGATAAAAAAACGTGCGCCGCTGATGGCGCCGCTGGGCGCCGCGATGCAATCGGTGGCGGCGTCGGTGCGCGAATGCGCCAATTGCGGCAATATCTGCAGCAGCAATCTGTGCGAGATCTGCACCAGCAACAAACGTGCCAATGGCGAGATTTGCGTGGTTCAGGATGTGGCCGATCTGTGGGCAATGGAGCGCGGAAAGGCATTCAAGGGGCGCTATCACGTGCTGGGCGGCACTTTGTCGGCGCTGGATGCGATCGGCCCCGACGAATTGCGCATCCCCCGCCTGCTGGATCGCATTGGCGCGGAAGGTGTGACCGAGGTGATCCTGGCCCTGAATGCCACGGTCGAAGGCCAGACCACCGCCCATTACATCGCCGACCAGTTGGAAACTGCCGGGGTCAGGGTCACATCGCTGGCCCAAGGCGTGCCGATCGGCGGAGAGCTGGACTATCTGGACGACGGCACGATCAGCGCCGCTCTGAAGGCGCGCAAGTCTGTATGATGCAACCACAGATTAAGTGTTGCCATTACGAGCACACACAATTATACACGCGGTATGAAAACCAGCAGCCGCTTTCCCGTCGCCGTGCATATCCTGACTGCAATTGCCGTTCAGAACGGAACTCCTGTACCGTCTGACATGATTGCCGACAGCGTCAACAGCCACCCCACGGTCGTGCGCCGGTTGTTGACCTCGTTGAACAATGCCCGGATCACGCACGCCCGCATGGGCAGCGGAGGAGGTGCAGTTTTGGCGCGCGCCGCGAATAAGATAAGCCTTCTTGATATATATTCAGCAGTAGAAGAGCCTGGATTGTTCGAGTTTCATCGCAACGGCCCAAATCCGAACTGCATGATCGGGCGAAGCATCCTGCCGGTGCTCAACTGTCATCTGGATGCGGCCAAACAGGCATTCGAAAGCACGCTGCGCGCTACGACGCTGGATACGGTCGTCGCCGATGTCATGGCGCAGGGAAAGATATCCGGCGGGCATTTCATTCAACTGTGAGTTTTTTTAACCAGAACTGTGCTTGTCACAGCCACACAAAAGGAAAGTATCAATGCAGACCCCTAAAATCGCCATTGCCTATCACAGCGGGTATGGACATACCGCAAAACAGGCTCAGGCCGTCGCCGAGGGCGCCAGAACCACCGGGGCAGAGGTGACATTGTTCAGCGTCGATGCGGATTTCGCGGATTGGGATGCGCTGTCAGCCTGTGACGCCATCATCTTTGGCACGCCGACCTATATGGGCGGCCCGTCCGCACAGTTCAAAGCATTTATGGATGCCACATCCAACACAGTCTTCGCCGCGGGCGCATTGTGGAAAGACAAAATCGCTGCCGGGTTCACAAACTCGGCGTCGCGCGCGGGCGATAAATCCGCGACGTTTTCGCAGTTGCGGATATTTTCGGCGCAGCATGGCATGATCTGGGTCGGGCTGGGCTTACCGCCAGCCAATAACTCCACCACCGGGTCCGAGGACGACCTGAACCGTCTTGGCTTTTTCGAAGGGGCCGCTGCGCAATCAAATGCCGATCAGGGACCGGATGTTGCCCCGACCGCGGCCGATCTGCGCACCGCCACCTATCTGGGGACGCGCGTGGCCACAATGACCGCGACATTCCTGAACGGCAAAGCGGCCTGATCCTCGGCTGCAAAAAATAACCCGGCCGTCTGGGCCGGGTTATGCATCAATCAGGCCGCGCGATGCTCTGCATTATTCGTCGTCGTCCTCATCCGCATCGGGCAGGTTGAAAAAGCTGTCGGCATCCGGCAGTGCCTTTTCTTTTTCATCGTCACGCGAGTCTGACAGCGTGAAGGTTTCCAGCCCCGAAATCGCCGACGGCATCTTGGTCTCGCTGACGCCGAGCGACTGTTCGGTCGAGACCAGCTTGCGCCGCTCGTCATCTGTCATCACGGTGCCGCCTTCAGTTTTCTTCGCTGCTTTCTGCACCATCGCATCCAGTTCGAACTGCTTGCACAGGCCCAGCGCGACCGGGTCGATCGGCTGAATATTCGCGATGTTCCAATGCGTGCGTTCACGGATGGCCTGAATGGTCGGCTTGGTGGTTCCGACCAGTTTGGAGATCTGACCATCCGACAACTCGGGATGAAACTTGACCAGCCACAAGATCGAGGCCGGGCGATCCTGCCGTTTTGACAGCGGCGTATAACGCGGGCCACGGCGCTTTTCCTCGCCCACGGCGGCGGCGTTGAACTTCAGCTTCAGATTGCGGGTCGGGTCGGCCTCGGCCTTTTCGATTTCTTCCTGCGTCAGCTGGTTATTGGCGATCGGATCGAAACCCTTCACACCTGCCGCCACATCGCCATCGGCGATACCTTGCACTTCCAGCTCGTGAAAGCCGCAGAATTCGGCGATCTGCCGGAACGACAGCGTGGTATTGTCCACCAGCCATACTGCGGTGGCTTTTGCCATGATCGGTTTGTCCATCGGACCACTCCTTTACACAAATCTCTCCCGTGCCGGGAAAACGGCTCGTCCGGCTGGACGCGATCCTCGTTTTCGGGGAGGTTTGGACCCGTATATAATCACCCGTTGCGACAAGGCAAAGAGAAAATGCGCTGGCTGCTATTGCTGCTTGTATCGGTTCGCCTGGCCCATGCCGATGACCGGCCGGCGGGAGATTTCGATTATTACGTGCTGTCCCTGTCGTGGTCGCCCAATTGGTGCCTGCTGCAAGGGGATGCCCAAGACGCCCCCCAATGCGATCAGCCGCTGGGATGGGTGCTGCATGGGCTGTGGCCGCAATACGAAATCGGCTGGCCCGACTACTGCCACAACCGATATGCCATTCCGACCAAAGCCCAGACCGCCGCGATGGCCGATATCATGGGCGCATCCGGCGCAGCTTGGTATCAGTGGCGCAAACATGGCGCATGCAGTGGATTGCCACCGGACAAATACTATGACCTTGCACGCGCTGCATTCCGAAAGATCGCAAAGCCGGATCTGCTGAACGACCTGCCCCGTGCCGTAACCCTGCCGGCCTCTCTGATCGAAGAGGCCTTCCTGAACGCAAATGCCGGGCTGCACCGGGACGCAATCACCATCACCTGCCGGGCGGATCATATTCAGGAGGCCCGCATCTGCCTGACGCGCGATCTGGAATTCCGCCGATGCGGCCGGGACAGCATCACCGATTGCAGCGCAGAACGCGCCTATTTCGCGCCGATCCGCCAGAAATAGCCACGCAACACGCATTCTCGGCTTTCGGACGCTTCGCCCCGCAACCGCGAAAACATGCTGGTGGGCAATACCATTACGACAACAATATATAGAAAAAGCCCCCATATTTTGTGTTTAGCTCAAAATATGTGCGAAATTTGTTGACTGGGCGAAGTTTTGCTCACTTACTGAATTTCGCAGTGCGACGTTCTGTCGCGCGCGGCTAACTGAACGGGGACAAAAATGTTGGATAAAGCAAAAGCTACCATCAGATCACTTACCGATATCGGCATCGCGCTTCTGGCGCTTGCCATAGTTGCATCGCTTCTGGTCGGGTCATCGAACATGGCCTTTCTGGGCGATGTCGTGGGCAATATCACCGCGCTCGTCGCCAGCCTTGGCAGCGCAGGCCTTGCCGGTCTGATCTCGCTTGGCGTGGTTCTGTGGTTGCTCGACCGGTAAACCACAACTGAAAAGTTCTCTTCCAGCAGCAAGGGCGGCACTATGGAACTGGTAATGAATGTTCTGGGCACGATCCGAAACCTGTTCCTGCGCGGAACCGAGGTGATGGCGGTCCTGATTGCCTTTATCGTGCTTGTCTACATCCTGCTGGGAGAGGACGCAGGCCCCTATGTCATCGGGGTCGTTACCAATTTGTCACTGCTTATCAGCGCGATCACGCCACAGGCGCTGATCGCCGTGGCCCTGGTCATCTGCCTTTACATCGCCATGCGCATGCGACGCTGACGCCGGACGAACGCAACGTCAACCGATACGCAGAACGATCTTGCCGATATGGGCACTGCTCTCCATGCGCGCATGGGCTGCGGCCGCGTCCTCCAGCGCATATTCGGAATCCATCACGGGCGCGATCTGGCCGTCAGACAACAGCGGCCAGACATTGCGCGCCAGTTGTTCGGCAATCGCCGCCTTTGCCAGATCCGACTGCGGGCGCAACGTCGATCCGGTGATCGTCAAGCGCCGCACCATAACCTGTGCAAAGTTCAGTTCGGCCTTGGGCCCTTCCAGAAACGCGATCTGGACCAGCCGCCCATCATCGGCCAAGGCGCGCACATTGCGCGGGATATAGCTGCCGCCGACCATATCCAGAATAACATCAGCGCCACCCGCAGCGCGCAGAATTTCCACGAAATCCTCATCGCGATAGTTGATCGCCCGATCTGCCCCCAGCCCTGCGCAGGCCGCGCATTTTTCAGCGGATCCGGCGGTGGCGAACACTTTCGCGCCAAACAGCTTGGCCAGCTGAATTGCGGTGGTGCCGATCCCGGACGATCCCCCATGCACCAGGAATCGTTCCCCCGAGGCCAGCCCTCCGCGCATGAAGACATTCGACCAGACTGTAAAAAAGGTTTCGGGCAGGCAAGCCGCCGCCCGCAGGTCCATCCCCTTGGGCACGGGCAACGCATGGGCGGCGGGGGTCGCCACATATTCCGCATAGCCCCCCCCGGGCAACAACGCGCAGGCCTGATCGCCAATGGCCCATTCTGTTACGCCTTTGCCCAGTGCCACCACCTCACCCGCGCCCTCGAGCCCGGGCAGGTCAGACGCGCCGGGCGGTGGCGCATAATTACCGGCGCGCTGCAACGTATCGGGCCGATTGACGCCGGCATAAGCCAGACGGATCACAATCTCGCCCTCAGCCGGGCGGGGCACCGGGCGGTTGGCGGGCCGCAAGACCTCGGGGCCACCATAGGATGAAATTTCCACGGCGCGCATTGTATCGGGAAGGGTCATGTCGGATCCTGTGTGGAAGGGGTATATCGGCCCGGCAAGTCAGATCGCCGCCCGGCGGGCGCACGCACTTGGCACAACAGCCGATCCGGCACGGCCAAAAGCGGTTTCAACAGCGGATTTTCCCTGACCCGGGATTTGAGCTTTTCAAACTGCATAACGTTTTCGATGCGTCGATCGAGAAACTCCCATGTGCTGGCATGGTCGGCACTGTCATCGCCAAGCCAGTACAGCAGCGTTGCCCCATAGACGCCCGACAGGCTGGCGCGCTTGGTATACCAGTTTACATCATCCGCCGTATCGCCCAGCGCGGTCCAGACCAGATCGGCGGTGCCCCACAGCGCCCGCGCCCCTTCGGCCGCATGCTGTGGCAGGGCAAACATCGTCGTTGCCCGGCGCGCGGCCTCTTTATCCGGGATCATCGACAGACGATACCGGATGGCCGCCGCCACCCGGTCACGAAACCGCATCGCCGTCAGATCCTGCCCGGCCAGCCAATCCACCATCATCCGGTCGCCGCGCTGGTGCAGATGCACCGCAAGATCAACCGCCCCATGCGGGCAGACGGCACGGGCCAGCGCCGGATCGGCGCCGATATCGCGCAAGGCCGCCGCGAAGGTCGCGGATGTCCAGCCATCAAAGGCCACATGTGGCAAGGCTGCATCCAGCAGCCGGTCTTTCAGGTCATCCATCCCGATGAAATCGGTTGTCATGGCAGGCTCCTGTTCAGGTCGGGCTTCACTGTAGACAACATAAGCCGGGTTTGCTATACGGCCACTTCCTGCAAACCAACCGAAACTCCAGACTAGAAAGGTGGTGAAAACCACATGCAGGTCAGTGTTCGTGACAACAATGTCGATCAGGCGCTTCGTGCCCTGAAGAAGAAACTTCAGCGTGAGGGTGTCTTTCGCGAAATGAAGCTCAAGCAGCATTTCGAGAAACCTTCGGTCAAGAAAGCGCGCGAAAAGGCAGAGGCGATTCGTCGTGCCCGCAAGCTCGCCCGGAAAAAGGCCCAGCGCGAAGGCGGTCTGTAAGGCCGTTCACGACATGCGAACCGGGGCTTTGCCCCGAAACGACGACCCCCGCGGCATCGCCCGGGGGTTTGTTGTTTTCAGCCTCCGCTCAGACCATTGCCGGACTTGGCGCAACGCACTGGCCATGCTAATAATGCACCAATAGTCAGACCAATGGGGTTTGCCATGAACAATCAACCCGCCAAAGCCTTTGCGCCCGTAAAGACCAAGCGCGCCTTCGAAGAGGTCTGCATACAGATCAGAAACGAGATTCAGGCCGGAAATCTGGGCGTAGGCGACAAACTGCCCGCAGAACGGGAACTGGCCGAGCAGTTTCAGGTCAGTCGATCGACAGTGCGCGAGGCCCTGCGCACCCTGGAAATCGGGGGTGTCGTGTCGCTGCACAAGGGTGCCCATGGTGGTGCAGTGGTCCAAAGCGGCGATATTCGCCCTATCACCCAGACATTGCAGGACCAGTTGTCGCTGGGCAGCATATCCCTGCAGGATTTCACCGAGGCCCGCGTCAGCCTGCAGCGCGAGATCATTCGCCTGGCCTGCGATCGCGCCACCGAAGACGATTTCGCCGCCCTGGCGGAAAACGTGGCCCGCACACGCGAAACCACTGCCGCTGAAAACATGGATGAACGCACAAGGTTGAACGTCGAGTTTTACAGCCTTCTTGCCAGCGCCACCAAGAACAAGGCGATGAGCGTTCTGATGAGCGCCATCACCGAACCTCTCAGCTTTTATATCCGGCAGATAGGCCATGACCGCAGTTGGGACGTGGCAGCATCGCGCGAAAAATTCTTGACCCACCTTCGCGCCCGTGATGCCGAAGCGGCAATCGCCGAAATGGTCGACCACATGGAACGCCTGCACAGCTTCCTGTTGACCCGGCTAAACGCTGCGTGAGCGGATGGAAGTTTATATTGCGCCAATGGTCAGGCCATTGTAATAATCCCGCGATTACCGGAATCAGCGATCCCGTCAGCCAAAAGGAAGGCCCATGAAAGTCAGCGACTATCTGTCGATCCCCTACATGATCGAAGCAGAGGCGGTTGAGGGCGACGATGGCGAATGGTGCCGCCGGCTCAGCTATCCCGAACTGGCAGATTTCAAGGTCGATACGCTGGACGTGGAAACCGGCCTGCGTCAGTTGGAGGTTCTGCGCATCCGCGAAATCATCCGTCAATTGCGCAGCGGAACCAAACCGCCCATGCCGCGCCCGCCCTTGCGCAACAGCGATCCCGAATGGCTGGCCCGCAATCTGGGCATCTGGGACGAAATAAGCGGCGTCCTTGACCTGACCGAAGACCAATTGGCCCGCATGCACTGAAATTTCAGGCAGCCGCCCCCAACAACGCAGACATCAGAGAGGAGCCAGAAATGCTGACACATGAAGAGAACGAGACGCTGGTCCGGGTTGGCCCGGGCACGGCCATGGGCAACCTGTTCCGCCTTTACTGGATCCCGTTCCTGCCCGGCAAGGACATCGTCGCCGATGGCCAGCCGCAACGCGTGCGCCTTCTTGGCGAAGATCTGGTGGCCTTCCGCGGCACCGATGGCAAGGTTGGCCTGGTCGATCACCAATGCCCGCATCGCGGCGCGCCCATGGTCTATGCCCGCAACGAAGATTGCGGCCTGCGCTGCGTCTATCACGGCTGGAAATTCAATGCCGATGGCGGCGTTGACGACATGCCCGCCGAACCCGTCCGCAGCCGCCTGAAAGAGCGCGTCAAGATCAAGTCCTATCCGGTGCAGGAACGCAACGGCATGCTGTGGGCCTATATGGGCCCCGAGGACGAGGCAAACCGACCGCCGCTGCCGCATCTGGAATGGAACATGGTTCCCGAAGAAAACGCGGTGGTCACCGTGCGCGTGCAGGAATGCAACTGGCTGCAGGCGCTGGAGGGCGAAATTGATTCAGCCCATGCCCCGATCCTGCATGGACGCATCGACGATGGCGGGTCGATCAACCAATGGGTGGCCAAACGCGATCTGCGACCGACCTTCGAATGCATCCGCCAGGATTTCGGCATGAGCATCGCCTCGCGCCGCGTGCTGGACGATGACAAGCTGTACTGGCGCGTCAATCAGTTCGTGATGCCCTTCTATTCGATGGTGCCGCCGCAGGCGAAATATTCCGAACTGAGCGGCCATGCCTGGGTTCCCATCGACGATGAACACACGCTGTGCATCATGTTCTCTTACGTGCCGCACCATGAAATGTATGCCAGAACCCGTGAATTGTTCATCAATGGTCACCAGGGCCGCGAAACCGGGCATGCCAGCAAGGAAGCCTATGTGAAAATGCCGCCCATCACCCCCTATGCCAATTACTGGACAAAATATAACCGGGCCAACGGTTATCAGTTCGACTTTGCATCGCAGCAAACGACTTATTTCTCGGGTTTGCCGGGGCTTTGGGTTCAGGATGCGGCCTGCCAGTCGGGCGAACAGGCAGTCTATGACAGGACCAAGGAAAACCTGTGCACCAGCGATACCGGCATCGCCATGACCCGCCGGGTATTGCTGGAACATGCCGGCGCACTGCGCGACGAAGGCGTCAAGCCGACCCGCCAGGACGACCCCGAACTGTATATGGTGCGGGCGGTTTCCCTGACCCTGCCCAAGGACGAGGTCTGGAGCGAGGCCGGCGCAGAACACATGACGGCTGTGCTGGGCAAGGATTTCGGCTACGCATTGTGACACCATCCGGCATGACGGCCGCGCGCCGTCATGCCGCCACATTGAATTCCTGGGGGCCTTATGACCGCAGATATGAGCGTGCGCATCCAGCAGATGCGCTATGAATCCGAAACCGTAATGTCTGTTCAGCTGGCGCCGGTCGAACCAGGCAAGACCTTTCCGAAATTCGGGGCTGGCGCCCATATCGACATGCAGTTCAGCCCAACCCTGCGGCGCAGCTATTCGCTGTGCGATCTGTCCGATGGCAGCACGCTTACCGTCGCGATTCACCGCGATCCCAACAGCCGCGGCGGATCGGAATATGTGCATGAAAAACTGCGTGTCGGTGACATCATCACGATCTCACCGCCCAAGAACAATTTCCGCCTGCACGAAGACGCCGAAGAAACGATCCTGTTCGCCGGCGGGATCGGTATCACCCCGATCCTGTGCATGATCCGCAAGCTGCAGCAAAATGGCCAGAACTGGACATTGCATTATGCCGCCCGCAACCGCAACGTGGCGGCCTTTACGGCTGAATTGACCAGGCTGGATGGCGGGGCCGGGCGGGTGCATTTCCATTTCGACGATGAACAGAACGGTGCCCTTCTGGATATCGCGGGCATCGTGAAGACGGCGCATATCGACACGCATTTCTATTGCTGCGGCCCGGTGCCCATGCTGAACGCCTTTGAACAGGCCACCGCCAAGGTCGATCCAAAATGCGTGCATCTTGAATATTTTTCGGCACAGGAAGAAGCCGCACGTGAAGGCGGGTTCGAAGTGGTGCTGGCGCGCAGCAAGAAATCGTTCCACATCCCGCCAGGCAAAACCATTCTGGATGTGTTCATCCACGAAAAGGTCAACGTTCCGTTTTCCTGTTCCGATGGCGTGTGCGGCACCTGCGAAACGCGGGTGATCGAAGGCATACCCGACCATCGCGATTCCTTCCTGACCGATGATGAAAAGGAAGGAAACGCCACCATCATGGTTTGCTGTTCCGGATCGAAAACCGCAAAACTTGTGCTGGATTTATAAACCGCCCCAAAGTCTGATAAATTGCGACTTTTGTGCGGTCTGACCATTGGCAAACTCGATACCGCGGTGCAAACTGTGTTTTGAATAAGGGTTCCAATACAAGGTCACACATCAATGAACGTCGCCGAAGCCGTAGACAAGCGCATGTCTGTCCGTCAGTTCCTGGACAAGCCCGTACCGCGCGAAATGATCGAGAAAATTCTGGAGCTGGCAGCGCGCGCGCCCTCGGGCGGCAATCTGCAACCCTGGCACGTCTGGGTGGTCGGGGGCGATGATCTGAAGACATTCACCGCCGACATCACGGAACGCCGCAAAACCAAACCGCGCGGCGAAGGCGCGGAATACATGATCTATCCCAAGGACTTGAAAGAACCCTATCTGGCGCGGCGCTTTCAAAATGGCGAAGAACTGTATTCCACCATCGGCATCCCGCGCGAAGACAAGCCGGCGCGGTTGAAACAGTTCGCCAAGAACTTTGAACTGTTCGGCGCCCCTGTCGGCATCTTCTTTGCGATCGACCGCCAGATGGGGCCGGGACAATTCGCCGATATCGGAATGTATATGCAAACGATCATGCTGCTGGCCGTGGAACACGGCCTTGGCACCTGCGCACAAGAGGCCTGGGCCAACTGGAACCAGGCGCTGACCGATTTTCTGGAAATGCCACAGGATCTGATCATCTTTGCGGGCATCGCCATCGGATATCCCGACGAAAACCACCCGATCAACGCGCTGCGTACGTCACGCGCCGATACGTCGGAATATGTCACCTACAAGGGGCTCTAGAAGCCGATGGATATGGGCGATATCCAGAAATGGGTCGGAAACAGCATCACCACCGAAGAACATATTGCCCCGAACTTGATACCTAACTTTCGGGCAACCCTTGAACAGAATGCCTTTGATGGTGATGCGGATATTGCCCCGCTGGGGCTGCATTGGTGTCTGGGCGGGCCTTGGGTGCCGATATCGCAGCTGGCCCCTGACGGTCTGCCGCTTCGCGATCCCCTGCGCCCGGCGGTGCCGCTGCCGCTGCGCATGGCAGCCGGAGGTGATATCACCTTTCACGGCGATCTGCCGGTGCAGGGAAAGGTCATGTGCCGCTCGCGGATTGAATCAATCGAACTCAAAGAGGGCCGGTCGGGACAGCTGTGCTTTATGACGATTTCCGACAGCTATGAAACCGGCCAAGGCCTGGCCCTGGTCGAAAACCGGGTCGTGGTGTATCGCGACAATCCCAAACCCGGCACCCCCACAAGCCCGCCACCCCCCAAACCGGCCACCAAAGCCTCGCGCACATGGGACGTCACACCCAGCACTGTGTTGCTGTTCCGCTTTTCGGCGCTGACCGGCAATGCGCACCTGATTCACTATGACGAACCCTATGCGCGCACTGCCGAAGGGTATGACGGGCTTCTGGTGCATGGCCCCTTGCAGGCCACGCTTCTGCTGAACTTTGCGGCACAGGCCGGTGGCCGCCGTCCCGACCGGTTCAGCTATCGCGCCATGTCACCGATGATTGCCCGTGGGCAGGTGCGGTTCTGCGCCGGTGAGAACACAGATGGCACGATCACGCTGTGGTCAGAAGATGCCGATGGCAAACCCTGCATGTCGGCAAAGGCAAGCTGGACCTGAACGCCTAGATCGCGCGCCAGACATCACCGTCTGCCCGAACAAGCCCGGCGCGTTCCAGCTTGGCCAGATGCGCCTCGACATTGCGTTCGGCGGCCCACATCAGCTTCTCATCCGGCTTGTGATACAATTCAGCCGCGATTTCAGGCGCTGTCGCGGGGGCCATCCGGACGCGCGCCAGAATTTCCGTTTCGCGCTTTACGCGGTGTGCCAATAATTGCCGCACATAAGGCGCGGGGTCGGCCAACGCCGGGCCATGCCCCGGCAGAAACAACCTGTCGCCTCTTTCGACAAATCGCTCCAGTTGCACGACATAATCCCCCATATCGCCATTGGGCCGCATGATCATGCTGCTGGACCAGGTCATGATATGATCCCCGGTGAACACTGTTCCGTCACTTGTCGCCAGGCAGATGTGATCGACAGCATGTCCAGGCGTGTAAAGGACCGTCAATCCGGCAAAGGTGTGGCCATCGCGCAAGGCGACATCGGGCTGAAAGGTATCATCGGCAAAACGGTCAGAGGCATAGACCGCCAGCCCGGTCGCCGCCTTGATGCGCGGCACCAGCCCGAAATGGTCGGAATGGTTATGAGTCACGATAATACCCGCCGCCCCATCGATCTGCCCCATCAGGAAATCGAAATGCGGCTCGTCCGAGGCCGGACCGGGGTCGATCACGAATAGACCCATATCGGTATCAACCAGATAGGTATTCGTGCCGTGATACGTCATTCCACTGGGGTTGTTGGCGACCACGCGGCGGATACCGGGGGCCACTTCGACAGCAGTTGCGCGCTGGGGTTCGGGTTCTGTGAAAAAGGCCAAAGCATCACCTGTATTGCGGGCGCCCGGCCCTTGTTTCAATCCGCCACGAAGGATTTTGCTCTGGCGCTGCTGCGCACGCCAGCAAAGAAGGCCGACCCGTGGCTTGCCAATGCCAGCTCGGTTGCCGCTGCCTGCAGAAACGGCTTCAGCGTCTCCATCCGCTCTGGCGTCATCCGTACCGAGGGCCCCGCCAGCGACAACGTGCCAATCGCCTGCTGGCTTTTGCCCAGCATTACGGGCACCGCCATGGCGGCGATTCCATCGACATAGGTATCCACCGCAATGGCATAGCCGCGCTGACGGGCATCATCCAGGCGCTGCACGAATTCCTGCGGTGTCTTGGGGGTATTCTTGTGCGGGCTTTGGTTGCGCAATTTCGCGTTATGCTGTGCAAGAACGGCCAGCGCCTCGTCATCGGACATCGTGGATAGCCAGGCGATGCCATTCGCTGCTGCGGCCAGGTTCGTGATCACGCCCTGATCCCAGACCGGATCATAGCGAAGCCCCCCCGGCGCGCCCTGTGCGCTGGTCACCCAGATCAATTGCCCGTCTTCCACGATGCTCAGCCTGACCAGTTCCTGACACTGCTTGGACAGGTTATCCAGAATCGGGAATGCCAGATCGGTCACGCCGCTTTGTTCCAGAAACGTCATGCCCAGCGAAGAAATCTTCATCGTCAGGCAATATTCGCCATGCTGCCGGGTCTGGCGGACATAGCCTTCCTCCAGCAAGGTGGTCAGCAGGCGATGCGCGGCACTGGCTGGAATGTCCAGCCGTTCCGCGATGGTGCTGACGGGCACACCTTCGGGCTGATTGGCCAGAAATTCAAAAATCGCGAGCGAGCGTTTCAGGGCGTTGCTCATCACTACCTCATCCTGTGGTGCAGGCGCATATAATCACAGGCTCTGCACTGCTGCCATATCCAAGCGCGACTGCGTCAGAAGACGGGAACGAATTCATTGGTTTTACCATTGTGGGTTACATGCCCCTTCATTCCGATTTCGCCCTTTTCTTCCAGCATCGAAAGGGTGGCCGGATCGGTCGGGGTATTGGCCACAAACCGGCGGCCGCTTTCAGTCAGGCGCCCGATGATGATCCCGCGTTCCGGCCCACTGCGGCCATGCACCGTGGTAAAGGTTTCAACCACGCCTTCGCCTGCAGGATCGGCCAGCAATTCGACCTTGGGCCCCGATGCGGCGTCAACTTCGGCCTGAATGCGGGCATCATCCGCATGTTTCCACGGCATGCGTGGCGGCACGGCGGAATAAAGACCGGCCGCCTGTTTCGTCAACAACCCGCCATTGGCCGTGACCAACCCATAGCTGCCCGACCGGGCCCGCACCCGCGAAACGGTTTCGGCGATGGCATGGGTGACATAGTTGTTGCCCGGCCCGCCAAAGAAAGGCAGCCCCCCCGTCACCGTCAAACCGCGCGGGTCGTCGATGGACAGGCCCAATTCCTCAGCCGCGATTTCAATGGCCGAGGCGAAACAACTGTAAAGATCGAAAAACGACACATCACCGATGCCGATGCCCGCACGGCCCAGAACATCGCGCGCAACATGGCCGATGGCGGGAGCCCTGTCAAAATGGTTGCGTTCGGACACGAACCATTCGTCATGGGCATGGGCGCTAGCGTGCAGATAAACCCGCTTATCCTGCGGCACGTTCCACGCATCGGCCTGCGCCTGCGAACATATCAGAACCGCCGCCGCCTGATCGACATACATATTGGCCACCATCAGGCGGGTATAGGGGAACCCGGCATAGCGGTTGCTGGACGAAACCGTGCGGATTTCATCCGCGGTATAACCTTCATTACGGGTGGCATAGGGATTTGCGTGCGCCACATCGGCAAAACCCTTGAACAGGTTGCCAAGTTCAACATTGCGCTGGGCCAGTGTCAGCCCCTTGCGTGCGCGCAGCGCCTGTTCGAACAGCGCATACATCGCCACCGCCGACCGCATGCCGTGGTCTTCTTCGGTTTGCAGATACATCCGCCCAAGACCCGCCAATTGATCGGGCGCGCAGGGCGCATCGGCCGACCAATCCAGCGTCAGCCCCGCGCGCACCGCGTTGCGTTCGGTGCGCAGGGCCTCGGCCCCGACGACCAGCGCCGATGAAACCTCGCCCGCGGCGATCTTGTCAAAGGCGCGCTCGACCATCAATTGCGGCGTGTCGCCCCCCTGCTGCGGATAGACCATATCGCGCGGATTGGCGCCCAGATCCTGACCCACTGACCATGGCGCATTCACCATATCGCCGAAGGGCGACTTCATCGCAGGGATCGTATCGGAAAAGCTGCGGATGACGGTGATCGATTCCAGCGCCGACAAATTCCCCTGCGCCACACCGGCATCGTCTGCCGCCAGCCGCGATGCCGCCGCCATCAGCTGCAAGGGCGAACGCCCCGCCGCCGCATCCGATGTCGTATCGGTAATCTGCGATACTCCAATGATGACCGGAGTTTTTTGGGGGTCGTTCATGTCATCAGTCCTTTTGCCGGTTACCGGGGCAGCCCAAGCCCGCGCAGGGCGATCAGCGTGCGCTGAATTTCATTCGTGCCGCCACCGATCGTATACAGCAGTGAATCGCGGATACCGTATTCGACCTTGCCCTTGAGGATCGTCGATTCAACCGTGGGCGACAGCGTCGCGCCGGGCCCAAGGATGTTCAGCGCCTCGCCGGTCAGGCGCTCCATCAACTCACTGGAATAGACCTTGACCATCGCGCCTTCGGCCACGGGCACCTTGCCCGCCTCGATCGCCTTGGCGGTCTTGATCGCCAGCAGCCGCGCGCCTTCGATCTGGGCGGCCAGATCGGCCAGCCGGTCGCGCAGCGCCGGATCGCGCGCCATCTGGCCGGTTGCGTTCACATATTCGACCAGCCGGTCAAAATAGCCCCGCGCCCGCGCCCCGATGGCCCCCAGCGCAACCCGTTCATAGGCCAGCGCGGCGGTGATGATCTCCCATCCGCCATTAACCTCGCCCACCAGCGCGTCATGGGGCAACAGCACGTCATCATAGAAGATCGTATAGGTATCATGCCCGTTCAGCCCGACGCTGGGCTGTTTGGTCAGGCCCGGTGTGCCGCGCAGGGGCACGATGAATACGCTGATGCCGCCCGCGCGCGGGTTGTTGGGATCGGTCCGCGCCGCCAACCAGCAATATTCGGCAAACCCGGCGGTCGAGGTATAGATTTTCTGCCCCCGGATCAGCCAGCCCTTGTCGGTGCGGGTGGCCGTGGTGCGTATGCCCGACAGATCCGACCCATTGGCCGGTTCGCTGTAACCCAGCGAAAACGCCAGATCGCCGCGCCCGATGGCGCCCACGTATTTTTCGCGCTGCGCGTCAGTACCATAATGGATCAGCGTCGGCGCGATCATCCCGGCCGAGGTATTGTGCCAGCCGACAGGCGCATCGGCATAGGCCAGCTCTTCGTCGAAAACCAGCCGTTCGGTCGCGGTGCGTTCCTGCCCGCCCCAGGCCTTGGGCCAGTCCAGCGCCAGCCAGCCCTGCGCCGCCAGTTTGCGGCTGAAGTCCTGATCGGCGCGGATGTGGTTCACCGGGCGCGGATCGTCAGTGGCGATGATCTTTTCGGCGTTGTTGTCTTTCAACCAGTCGCGCACTTCCAGCCGAAAGCGGTTGGCGCGTTCGCCCAGGTCGATATCCGGCAGGTTTGTCATGCGGTGGTCCTTTCCTGGGTCAGGGGGCCAAACAGGAATTCGGCAATCTCGCGGCGCGCGGCATAAACGCCGCCCAGCCGGGTCAGATCGCTGTGGATCATACGAAAATGCCGGGGCAACTCATGTTCGTTCCAGAACGATATGCCGCCAAACCCATGGTGCAGTTCCATAAGGACATTACGCAGGGTCTGCGCGGCCAACGCCGTGGCCGCCGACATCGCATAGCCCTGCTCATCAGGCGTGCCCGACCCGCACCCCGCCCGCAACATCGCCAGTTTGCAGGTCTCGACCCCGATCAGGCAATTGACCAGCTTGTGCTGGATCGCCTGAAACTGGCCGATCTTCTTGCCGAACTGTTCACGCTCCTGAACGTAATCTGTCAGCAACTCCAGCCCGCGCGTGGCCGCGCCCAGGGCGCGGGTGGTCAGAAACAGCCGCGCCAGCCGGATCAGATGATCGGGCGTGCAGCACAGCGTGGCCACAATCACAGGGCTGGCCCCGGCAAATGTCACGTCCCACAGCGGCGCCGTGGACAGGCCCGGTGTGGCGGTAAAAGTGACACCGCCACCCTGCACCGGCACAATCGCGGCCTGCGCCCCCTGCCCGGTCAACACGATCACATGCGTGGCGATGCCCGCATTTTCGACATAGGCCGCCTTGCCCGTCAGGGTCATGGCATCGCCCGTGCCCGAAGCCCTGAAAGACGCGCCGCCCGCCTCGCCACTGTCTGGTCCGAAGACCCAAGCGGGAATGACCTCACCGGCGGCGATACCGTCCAGAAACGCGCGCAGGCCAGATGTGTTATCCGCCTGCGCGGCAAAGGCGAACTGGGCCAGCATGGCGCCGGCCAGCGGCGCGGGGCAAGAGGCGCGACCGCATTCTTCGGCCAGACACAGCCCAAGCAACAGCCCCTGTTCATCCACATCCAGATCCAGCTCAGCCCAGCCAGCGGCACAGATATCGGCCCAGATTGTGCGCAATGCACCGTCATCACGCGACCGCGTCACCGCCCTTTCCGGGGGCCAGGCCCGCGAAAACAAGCCACGCGCGGAATCGCGCAGCATCGCCATGTCTTCGGTATCTGCAACGACTATTCCCGAACCATCCATACCTGATTTTCCTGTTCTGACCGTTCAGCTGTTCTGCCAGACCGGCTTGCGTTTTTCGGCAAAGGCGCGCGGGCCTTCGATCACATCATTGCTGCCGCGCATGGCGGCCACCGCCGGGGTATCCGTGCCGAACAATGCCTTGAAGTCATCGGTGAACAGGGTCATCCGCGCGACTTCCTTGGTGGCGCGCAGAGACATCGGTGAACATTCCAGCATCTGATCGGCCCATTTGCGGGCCTCGGCCAGCGCCTGCCCCGCCGGGGTAACCGTATTGACGAAGCCCAGTTCCTGCCCTTCCTGCGCCGAAACACGACGGCCGGTCAGCAAGATGCCCATCGCCCGCTGCATCCCGATGGCAACGGACAGATACTGAATGCCCCCCGCCAAGGCCGCCAGCCCCACCCGGGGTTCTGGCAGTGCGAACACCGCAGTTTCGGACGCCACAACGATATCGCAGGACAGCGCCAGTTCGAACCCGCCGCCCATCGCCATACCGTTGACGGCGGCAATCACCGGCTTGGTCAGGCTGAACCGTTTGGTCAGACCGGCCAGACCGCCATCAGGAAATTCACGCCGGTGGCCGCCTGCCTTGGCATGGGCCTTCAGATCGTTCCCGGCGCAGAACGCGCGATCACCGGCGCCTGTCACGATGCCGATCCACTGATCGGGGTCATTTTCAAAATCGTCCCAGACGGCCTGCAATTCCAGATCGGCCTCGTAATGAACGGCATTCATGACTTCTGGGCGATTGATGGTGACGATGGTGATATGGCCGTCACGCTCGACCTTGCAGAATTTATAACCGTCAGACATTTTCAGAACTCTCCCAAATGAAACGGGCCTGCGCCCTTATGATTTTGCGATGATCAGGGCATCCAATGCCTCGATCCGGCTGCCATTCGCCAACAGCGGGTTGACCTCCAGCGTGTCCAGCTGATCGCCGGCGGCCACGGCGGCCGCGCTGATCTGTGTGATCACCTTGGCCAGCGCGGGAATATCCACAGGCGGGGTATTGCGATAACCCGACAGCATCTTTGCCCCGCGCAATTCGCCCAGCATTTCGGTCACGTCCGCCTCGGTCACCGGCAAAAGGCGCAGACTGGTGTCTTGCAGAATCTCGACGAATACACCGCCCAGACCCACGGCCAGCACCAGCCCCCATTGCGGATCGCGGGCGATCCCCACCAACAACTCTACCCCGCCCGACCGCATGGCCGAAACCAGAACACCGTCGATGCGGGCATCAGGCACATGCTTTCGGGCCGAGGCCACAACCTCATCGAAAACCTTGGCCGCGTCGGCGGCACCGACATTCAACCGCACACCGCCCACGTCACTTTTGTGGGCGATGTCTTCAGACGCGATCTTGATCACGATCGGTTCACCGATCTTGCGCGCGGCGTCTGCGGCCTCGGCTGCGGTGGCACACAGAACGGATGGCACAACCGGCACGCCATGCGACGCCAGAAACTGCTGGGCCTCATATTCCGTTTTCGGCAATGGCCCCGATGCCGCTGCTGCGGCGATGGCCGGCACCGCTGCCGCTGCCATGGGTGCGCGGGTGCGCAATTCCAGCGTCTTGGCCAAGGCCGGCAATCCCAGTTCAAGCCCGCCCGAAACATAGGGCACACCTGTTTGCGCGATGATGTCGCGGCTAAGATCGCCAACCGGCTTCATCGTATAGGGAAACACGACCCCCGGCTTGTCGATCTGCGCCAGCGCGCGCCCGATACGCTCCAGCGACGGGACGGCGAACACTGTCTTGTCCTCTTCGTCGCGGGGCACCTCGAAGATATACAGCAAGGCGTCAACCTCCGGGGCGGCGCCCAGTGTCGCGATGGTCTTGTCAATCAGATCCAAATCGGTCGTTGCCGTACCTGTCAAATCCAGCGGGTTGTTCACCGTCGCGATAGGCGGCAGAAACGCACGCAGGCTGGCCTTGGTATCTTCGGCGATTTCCACCAGTTCGATCCCCTCATCCCCGGCGATATCGGCGCTGATTTCGCTGATACCGCCCGAAATCGACACGATGGCCAGACGCTTGCCCTTGGCAACAGGTATCTTGGACATGGTTGCCGCAGTCACGAACATCTGGTCCAGCGACCGCACGCGGACCACGCCATATTGGCGGCAGACCGCATCAAACACCTTGTCATCGCCCACAAAGGCACCCGTATGGGCCTGCGCGGCCTTGGCAGTGATCTCGCTGCGGCCCACCTTCAGGATGACGATGGGCTTTCCCAGTGCGCGCGCCTTGCGCGCGACACGAAGAAAGGCCTGTGGATCGCGCGTAGTTTCGGCAAAGATACAGACAACCTGCGTGGCGGGGTCATCCAGCAGGTAATCGACGGCATCCTCCATACGAACGTTCAGCTCGTTCCCGGTGCCGATCATCGCGCTCAGGCCGATGCCCATCTGCGCGCAGAAATGATGCGCCGAAAGCGATACCTGCCCGCTTTGGGCCACAATACCGATACTGCCCGCCAGCGGAGGCAACCGCATGGTGCCCGCAAAAATTGGCGCCGCACCGGCAAAGTTCACAAACCCCGTCGTATTCGGCCCAAGAACATTGATGTTCAGCTCTTCGGCGCGCTTGCGAATCACCTCTTGAAAGGCGGCGCCTTCTTCGCCCAGTTCGGCAAATCCGGCAGACAGGATCACAGCGTTGCGAATATTGGCCGCGTCCAGATCATCGAAGGCCGCCAACAGCGCTGAGGCCGGGATCAACAGCAACGCCGCATCTACCGGCTCGCCTATTTCGGCGCAACTGGCATGGGCCTTCTGCCCCAGGGCCTCTCCGCCGCTGCGATTGACCATGAAAACCTTACCGGTGAAACCGACGCCATCAATGTTGCGCTTGGCCATCAGCGCCCAGCGCGACCGGTCACTGGCGCCGACAATGGCAACGGATTTGGGGTGAAACAACCCGTTCAGACGATGCGGCGTATTGGTCAACTTGAACTCCTGTCGGTTTGGATGCGGTGCGCCTCAGGCGGGCATGACGGTTTGCAGCCGCTCGGCCGCATCCGCATATTCGGTCAGCAGCCGCAGCATCACGTCGCGCACGGATGTTTCATGCGTCAGCGTGCCCGCGACCTGGCCGGCGGGCGACGAATAATAATCGCCGCGCTGTGCACGGTCGATACGGGCGCGGGCCTCAAGAAACAGCAGGCCTTGCAGCGGCGGTTTCAGATAGGCTGGCGCGTCGGGGCCTTCCCAGGCATCCGAAAACTTGCTGCGCAGAAGGCGCACGCTTTTGCCGCTTAGCACCTTGCTTTGCACGGCATCTTCGGCGGCGGCCTTATATAACACTTCGCGTTCGAACGGGGTCAGTTCACTTTCGACTGTGCCCAGCCAGACGGTGCCCATCCAGACGCCATCGGCGCCCATCGCCTGCGAGGCCAGAATCTGGCCGCCGCTGCTGATGCCCCCTGCGGCCAGAACGGCCATCTCGCCCTTGGCGGCGGCGACCACCTGGGGCACCAGAACCATGGTGGACACCTTGCCGGTATGCCCGCCGGCCTCGGTCCCTTGGGCGATCAGCACGTCAGTGCCCGCCGCACGGTGGCGTTCCACATGCGAGGCCTTGCCGCATAGCGCGCCCACCACGATATCACGGCTGTGCAATTCGCGCACCAGATCGGCGGGCATCGGCCCCAGCCCGCTGACGAACATCTTGATCTGCGGATGGCGCAGCGCCACCTCGACCAATTGTCGCGCACCGGCGGGGGTGCCGTTCTTTTCGCGCGCCTTGATATGGGCGTTCAGAATGTCGGCCTGATCCTTGGGCAGCGGCGGTATGCCCGCCTCTGTCAGCACGCGGTCAACAAAATCGCGATGCCCCTGCGGGATCAGCGTTTGCAGCGGCGCCGAGGTCTGTTCGGCTTCGGAATCATAGGTGACTGGCAGCAGCATATCGACGCCGTAGGGCCGCCCATCGACATGGCTGTCGATCCAGGCCAGTTCCTCTTCCAGCTTTTCGGGGGGAAACATCACCGCGCCAAGAACGCCAAACCCGCCCGCCCGCGTCACTTCAACCACGACATCGCGGCAATGCGAAAAGGCGAATATCGGCACATCCAAGCCAAATTTCTTTTGCAAATCTACTTTCACCTGCGTCCCCCTTGTTCGCACATAATTCATGGTCGGCGCCAAGCCGACCATGAATATCTATGAAGGGATAACGCCCTCGAGTCAATATTTTTGGAATGTCATTCCAAAAATATAAAGCCATGCTGAACAGTTTTGCGCCTAAGCACGGGTTCAGCGTGGCTTCCTTACAGCTTGACCTTAAAGATGCGCTGCAATTCACCCACAATGCCGCGCCGGAACACAAGCACGAACAGAACAAACACGATGCCCTGCGCGATGAACACGAACGATCCGAACGGCGCCAGGAAATGCTCAACCGACAAGATCGTGAATCCGCCGACAACCGGCCCGAAAATGGTGCCGAATCCGCCCACCAGGCCAATCAGCACAACCTCGTTCGAGGCAACCAGCGACACGTCGGTCAACGTGGCGATCTGGAAAACGATCGACTTCAGCCCTCCCGCGAAACCAGACAACCCCGCCGACAGGGCAAAAGCCACCAGCTTGTATCGCGATACGTTATAACCCAGCGAAATCGCGCGCGGCTCGTGCTCTCGGATCGCCTTCAGCACCTGCCCATAGGGCGAATGCACGATCCGGTTGACCGCGATCAGCACCAGCAGAACGATCGCCGAGACGACCCAATACAGGGTCTGGTCCGAACTCAGGTCAATCACCCCCAGCAAAGTGCCGCGCGGCACGCGTTGGATCCCGTTCTCGCCGCCGGTAAATGGCGCTTGCAGGCAGACGAAATAGATCATCTGCGCCAGGGCAAGGGTGATCATGGCAAAATAAAGCCCCTTGCGCTTGATCGCCAGCGCCCCGAACAACAGGCCCAGCACCACCCCCGTCAGCGCGCCGCAAAGCAGGGACAGATCCGTCGGCAACCCCAGATTGACCGCGACCCAGGATGTCACATAGGCGCCCATGCCAAAAAAGGCCGCATGGCCAAAGCTCATCAGCCCCGTATAGCCCAACAACAGGTTATAACCACAGGCGAAGATGATGAACGTATACACCTTCATCAGGAAGATCGTGTACATGAACTGCGGCGCGACGATTACAAACACCACGAACAACAGAAATGCGACGATCCGCGCATCGGTGAAGCCAAGAAAAGAACGCTGTCGCTTGGCATTGCGATCTGTTTTCGGCAGAGACGTTTCTGAATGGGCCATGTTATGCAGACTTTCCGAACAGACCCGCAGGCCGTGTCAGCAGGACGATCACCATCACCAGGAAGATGACGGTCGACGAGGCTTCGGGGAAGACGGCCTTGGTAAAGCCCTCGATCACGCCCAGGCCAATCCCTGTAACGATCGACCCCAGCAAAGATCCCATGCCGCCGATGACGACCACGGCGAAAACCACGATCACGATGTTGGTCCCCATGAATGGATCCACCGAATAGATCGGGGCGGCCAGCACCCCCCCAAGGGCGGCCAGCGCCACGCCGGCACCATAGGTAAGCGTCAGCATGACCGGCACGTTGATCCCGAAGGATTGCACCATTGGCGCATTTTCAGTGGCGGCACGTAACTTGGCACCCAGTGGTGTCAGTTCGATCACCGCCCAGGTCAGCAGACAGACAACCAACCCGAACACGACGACCCAGGCCCGATAGATCGGCAGATACATGAAGCCCAGATTGATCGCGCCCTTCAGGACATCGGGAATATTATAAGGCAAGCCCTGCGGCCCGAAGATCGCGCGCATCGTGCCTTCGGCAATCAAGGCAAGGCCCAGCGTCAGCAACAGGCCGAACAGGTGATCCAGCTTGTATAGAAACCGGATGAAGACCACCTCGATCACCAGCCCCAGCGCCCCGACAATCAGTGGCGCGATCACCAACGCCGGCCAATAGCCGATTCCAAGGTAATTCAGCAATATCCAGGCCACGAAGGCCCCCAGCATGTAAAAGGCGCCATGGGCAAAGTTGATAACCCCCAGCAGGCCAAAGATCACCGACAAGCCCAGTGACAAAAGCGCATAGAAGACACCGTTGACCAGCCCCAGAACGGCCTGACCCAGCACCAGATTGATTGGTATGTCGAACATATCGCCCCCTCAAAGCCCCAGCAGCTTGTTCACTTTATGAATCTGACCGCCGAATTCGTTCGCCTGCAGCATATCCACCACCTGACCATTTTCGATCAGGTAATGCGTGTCGGCCACGTCCTGCACAAAATGCGGGTTCTGTTCGACCAGCAGAATGGTAAAGCCCGCCTCTTTGATCTCTTTGATCGTGCGCGCGATCTGCTGAACGATAACGGGGGCCAGGCCCTCGGTCGGCTCGTCGAACAGAAAAAACCGCGCGCCTGTCCGCAAGATGCGGCCTATGGCCAGCATCTGCTGCTCACCGCCCGACAGTTGCCGCCCACGGCTTGATGCGCGCAGCTTCAGATTCGGGAACAGATCATAGATATGATCAATCGACATGCCCCCCGGCGCGATCACCGGTGGCAGCATCAGGTTTTCCGTCACCGACAACGTTCCGAAGACACCGCGATCTTCGGGGCAAATCGCGATGCCACGCCGCGCGATCTGATCGGTGCGCAGCGTCGATATATCCTCGCCGCCATAGGTGATCGTGCCGGTGCGTTTGGGCATCAGCCCCATGATCGCGCGCAACGTCGTGGTCTTGCCCGCACCGTTGCGGCCCAGCAATGACACGACAGACCCTTCAGCGACTTGCAGATCAATGCCGTGCAACACGTGGCTTTCGCCATACCAGGCATTCAGGTTCTTGACGTCAAGCATGTGCTGTTCCCAGATAGGCCGAAATCACTTCGCTGTCCTTTGAAACATGGTCGTAATCGCCCTCGGCGATGACCGATCCGCGGGCCAGCACGGTTACGTGGTCGCACAGACCCTCGACCACCGACAGGTTATGTTCCACCATCAGAATGGTGCGCCCCTTGCGGATACGGTGGATGATATCCACCACGCGGCTTACATCTTCACGCCCCATCCCCGAAGTGGGTTCGTCCAGCAGCAAGACCTTTGGGTCCAGCGCCAGCGTTGTCGCGATTTCAAGCGCGCGCTTGCGACCATAGGACAGATCGGCGGCGCGAGTGTCGGCCACATCTGTCAGCCCCAACATATCAAGCAGGTCAAAGGCCCGATCATCAAATTCGGACAATGCCGCTTCCGATCGCCAGAAATCGAAATTGTTCTTTCGCTTTTTTTGCAACGCAAAACGCACATTGTTCAGCGCGGTGAATTCCGGGAACACGGCCGATATCTGGAAACTGCGCACCATACCGGCACGCGCAACGGCATCGGCGCTCATTCCGGTGATGTCCTTCCCGTCGAACCGGATCGTGCCACTGGTGACGGGAAGCGTTCCGGTCAAAAGGTTGAAACAGGTGGTCTTACCCGCGCCGTTCGGGCCGATCATTGCATGGATCGCGCCCTCATTGACCCTGATAGATACATCATCGACCGCTAAAAAGCCGCCAAAACGCTTCGTCAAACCCCGCGTTTCCAGGATTACATTGCTCATTCGGTTCCCCGCGCTTCCGAAAGAAGTCTGGCCGATGCTTTGCTTGCAGCAAGGACCAAGACGTGATCGGGGCGGCGATATATCCCATCGCCGCCCCAAGGCTGCATTGTCCTACTTCTTGATCAGCGGGCATTCGCTTTCGCTGAGCGGGAAGTTGATTTCTTCCTTGTCGGCTGTGGCGATGATTTCCATCACATCGCCCGGCTCTTTGGTTTCAGCAACCGACTTGACGCGGAAGGAATACATGTCGCGCATCACCCGGCCATCTTCGCGGATATAGGCCGATGTATCGGTCGCATCGTTGATCGGCATTTCACGCATTTTTGCCGCGACCAGTTCCGGATCTTTCGACCCTGCCGCTTCAACAGCCTGCAGATAGTGCGTTACGGCACTGTAATGCTGGGCATGTGCAAATGTGGGCAGAACGCCATACTTATCTTTATAATGCATGGCCCAGGCACGGGTCGCTTCGTTGCGGTTCCAATAGAACGGTGTCGCGCCTTGCACATTCTTCAGGTTGTCTTGACCGATCACGGCAATATCAACTTCGGACATATAGGCGGGCACCAGGGTGAAATCCATTCCGAATTCGTTCACCTGTTTGATGATATTCACCATGAACGACCCGAATGTCAGCATCCCCAACTGTTTGGCACCGCTGGATTTCGCCTCCAGCAGGAAGGATGAATAATCCGTGGTGCTGGGCGAATGGCGCACCTTGCCCAGAACCTTGCCGCCATTTTCTTCGACAGTCTTGATTGCGACGCCTTCTAGCGAATGCCCGAATGCGTAATCAACAGTCAGGAAGAACCAGTCCGTGCCGCCGCTTTTGACAACTGGCAGCACGATAGAGCGGATAAGGCTGGTGCTGTCCGGGATCCACTGTGACGTGTAAGGGTTGCAGGCCTTGCCGACCATGTCGGTCGTCGAGCCGCCGGCAAGGAAGATCTTCTTCTTCTCGCGGGTCAATTCGTTCACGGCCAGCGCCACGGCAGAGTTGTTCACATCGACGATGACGTCGACGTTTTCAGTATCCAGCCACTGTCGCGCGATCGACAGGCCCACATCGGGCTTGCCCAGGTGGTCGCCCGAAACAAGCTCGATCGGCTTACCCAGAACGGTGCCGCCGAAATCATCAATTGCCAGTTGGATCGCCTTGATCGACCCTTCACCGCTCAACGCCGAGGACGGACCACTGAGGTCGGTCAGCATGCCGATCTTCACGCCGTCCTGCGCATTTGCCGCAGATCCGAACGCCGCCAGTGCCGCCGCCAATGCCGCGGCCTGTATCTTTGCTAGTGTCATCTTCATTCTGCACTCCTCCCTGAGCCAGTCTTAAGAAACGAGGCCGCGCATGTGTGCAGCGCCCCGGCAGGTATTCGGTGATTCCCCCTGTGCAACTTCCTCGTTGCAGCAGAGTCACCCTAGGAACCGGTTATGGCATTGGCAATAGCTTTCGTTGTTGAAACAACCCAAACCATTTCCGGAACATTTCTTCAGTATCAATTTCCTCGCAGAATCCCGCCTTGTGCAATTTTACCGTCGATACCAATGATGTAGTCGGCTCGGCCATCCCATGGCGGAAGGTGTAATCGACCAACTGGAACGACTTGCCGACAAAGGTTTCCATATCAGGCGACAGCAATCCGTGACGCGCGCGCACCTTGTCCCATATCGCCGCTTTTGCCGGCATCGTTTCAGCCAGCGATGCAGGAACATGATCTCCAGGCTCTACCCCCAGCGCGGCACAGATGGCGGGCCAGACATTGGGCCAGGTAAAGACATCGCCATTGGCAATGTTGAATATCTGGTTTCGGGCGGCGTCAGACTGACCGGCCCAGATTATGGCGCGCGCCAGAATGTCTGAATCGATCGCCTGTGACACCCGTGGCGCACCACCTGGGAAATCCAGCTTGCGGCCTTCTTCCCTGGCGATCGCGGCATAGACGCCGATCGCGGTGATCGGGTTCAAGGCGCTGCCCATGGCCTCGCCAAAAATATGGGTCGGGCGGAAGATGGTCCAGGCCCAGTCCTTGCCACGCGCACTTTCCTTGAGGTGGTCTTCCTGCCGCCAATAGAAATTAGGCTGTTCGCGCATTTCCGAACGGTCTTCACGGGCTGGATTGGCCAGCGGCCTGACATGCACGCCATAAGCCTTGGTGCCCTGCAGGATCGTTACATGCCGCAACCCTGTTGCGCGGCGATCCAACGGGTCAAGGATATTGCGAAACATCTGGTCATTGGCTTCGATCTGCGCGTCATCCCGCCAGCCCGCGATCACAGAAGGCTGTTCCTGCACTGCGGCATAAACAAGATGTGTGATGCCAGGATTCGCCCGCACCAAATCGTCGCAGGCCGAACGATCGTGCAGATCTAGCGATTCTAACCGGGCGCCTAAGGTCCGGGCCGGACGACGCCGTGACAACGCGATGACATCATGCCCGGCCATGCCCGCATAGTTCTGAAAGGCGGCATAACCCACAAGTCCAGATGCGCCGGCAACAAGAACTTGCGCCATAGGCTTCCCCCCAATTCTCGCTTCGCGTCGATATTCAACCTGTTGATCCGGCGCGCGCGACCAATCTGTCGCAGCGCGGCCGCCTGCGTCAAGCAAAAATGGAATTGCATTCAGTTATTGTATAAGATTCCATCCGAAGAGGGATTCGGAGGAAAATCGAAATGAAAGTCATGACTGTTCTCGGCCCGGTTGACGCGGCCGATCTTGGCCGAACGCTGATCCACGAACATATTTTTTGTGTATGGCCTGGCTCGGAATACTTTCCCGAGCTGCATCTTGACCGGGATCTGGTGGTCAAACGCGCCATCGTTCGTCTGCGCGAACTGGCCGAAAAAGGCGTGCGCACCTTCGTCGATCCCTGCCCGCAGGAACTGGGCCGTGATGTGACCATTTTCCCCGAAGTATCGCGTGCGACTGGCATCAACATCATCTGCACGACCGGTTTTTATCACGAAGGCCCCGGCCTGCCGCTGATGCTGCGCAGCCTGACCGCCGAACAGATCGCGGACATGTATATAAACGAGATCGAGAACGGGGTCGGCGATACCGGCATCCGGCCCGGCGCGATCAAATGCGCCACCAGCGTGGTACCGACAGAAACCGAAAAGAAATTCCTTCAGGCTGCATCCATCGCCCATCGCAAGACCGGGGTGCCGATCATCACGCATACGACCGGCGGCCAGGGCGGCCCGGAACAACAGGCCACCTTTGCCGAACATGGCGCGCAGGCGCATTCCTGTCTGATCGGCCATTGCTGCGACAATCCCGATCCGGCCTATCACCGCCAGATCGTCGATGGCGGCAATTACATCGGGTTCGACCGGCTGGGCTTTCCCAATCCGACGCCGGCCGTCATGGCGGACAATATCGTGAAACTGGTGCGTGATGGTTTTGGCAAACAGGTGATGATGAGCCAGGACCGGGTTTGCCATTTTCAGGGCAGCAGCGCCAACCTGAAAAAGGCCGAAATACCAGCCGAACTGGTTGATGAACTGGGGACAGCCCCCTGGGGCCAACCCTATACCTATCTGTTTGATGAATTCATTCCGCTGCTGCGCGAACGCGGCCTGACGGATGAAGAGATCTTTCCAATCCTGGATGAAAATCCAGCCCGCTTTTTCGCGGGCAAACCGTTCTGAATCCTGCGGGGGCCTTGGCCCCCGCAACCTATTGAAGGTTCAGATAGGGGAACAGGAACAGACAGGCCAGGGTGAAGACAACGATAGAAATCAACACCAGCGGCCCGTTCCACCGCAGACCGACCTGACTGACTGGCCGCTCGATACAGGATGCCGCGATCGTCAGGGTCGCCGTTACCGGCGATATCAGCATCGACAATGTCCAGCCCAGCAGAACCGCCAGCACCAGCACCGAATTGGGCATCTCAGAAACGCCGGCCTGGCTGAAGGCCGCGAACACCAATGAGGCGGTGATCATCGGATTGACCCCCACCATCGACACCGCAGCAGTGGCCGCGGTGATGATCGCCGCCATGGTCCAGGGCGACAATGCGGTCTGGCTCAGAATATTGGGCAGCAGATCGGGCGGCAGCATCGCTGCCAGCAACAGCCCGACATAGCCCGACGCGAACAGGATACCGATCTCGTTGGAAAAGCGGTTGAGCTGATAAAATCCGGTCTGGGCAACAGTCCGGTGTGTTTCAACCGGCATCCGGCGCATCAGGCGCGACCCGATGTTCCAGCACAACGCATAGACCGGCAGCACCCCGATGACGGCCGCGCGAAACGCAATGCCCAGCACGGTTTCGACAATCAGCGCAACAATGATGATCGAGGCCAGATGTGCCACCAGCCGCACCAGCGCCAATGCCCCTTTTGGTTTTTCGGCGGGCACCGACCCCGGGCGCGGTCGTATCTCTCGCCGGTCCAACACCCAGCCGATGAACATGAATACCGCAGTGCCCGCCAGCGCGAGCGGCAGAAAGGCAACCCAGGTGAACCCCGCCAGGATCGCCACGCCCATATTCATGCCCGCCCCCAATGGCGACCACATGACCGATGCGCAAAATCCGCGCAGAACGCCGTTCGTGATCCGCCGCCCCTGAATTTCCAGCCTGTCGGCATTCGTACCGTCATCTTTGGCGCGCGATTGCAACGCGATGCTCAGCAACAGCAACAGCCCGCCAAGGTTCAGCAGCACCCCGAAGATGTTCCCCCCCAGCGCCAGCATCAGGTACCGCCGCCCCGGCGGCTGGTTCACGATGTAACGCCCCGCTTCCAGCACGATGGGCGAATCCAGCGCTGACAGGCGCAGAAAGGACATCAGTGCGATCAGGGATGGAATATACATCGACCGGCTTGCCGAAAGGCCCAGAACGCTGCCCGCGTGATCGCGCGTCAGGATGAAGCCGGTGGCCAGCACCCCCGCCCCGATCAAGAAGATCGCGTTCGACTTGAGCGATTTCCAGCAGATCAGCAGATAGGTGGCGACAAGAACCAGCGCCAGCAGCCCCATCATATACCCGCCGGTCACCAGATCATAAAAGGTGACGACAATCGCCGTCAGCATACAGGCCGATGCGAACAGGAACAGCGGCCCGGGATTGACCGGCATCGACGTCTGGATTGAGCCGGGCTGCGGCGGAGACATTTCGGCTGGGCTCAATTCAACACCTGATCGGTCCAATGTTACGGGAAGGTCCGCTGTGCCAGGGCCGGGTGTCCGCTCTGGGTAAGGCGGAAAATCCCGCGCCAGATACTGGCGCATCATGCAGCCCAGGCCTGTCGCGACCCTTGTCGTCATCTCTTCACTAGCCCAGCCGCAGGGCCGGGGCAACAGGCCGATCTGGCCCGCGCACCCCCGAAATCCGGTTTTGCGCGGCGGTTAGAGGCGCCCGATATCACAGCACCGGGCAATATGTATTAGACAGTCGCGGCGCAGGCAGGTCTATCAGATGAATGAATTGTCAAGATCGGTGCGCTCCGGCATTGCCACGCTGTGCAAGGCCCGACCGTGCAACCGACAGATATGGCATATGCAAACGGGAGGCCCGACATGGCATTTACAGAAGAACAACTCGCGTTCCGCGAGTCGATCCGGAAGATCGTCGATAAGGAAATCGCGCCTATCGCATCGAAGATCGACCAAAGCGATGACTTCCCGCACGAACTGGCAATGCGCTTTGGCGAGCTTGGCCTGCTGCAACTTTGGGTGCCCGAGGAATATGGCGGCCCCGGCGGTGATCTGACAACCGTTTGCATCGCCAAGGAAGAGATCGGTCGCGTGTCGCTGACGGCCTCGGCGCTGTGTGCCAATAACTCGATGGGGCTTATCCTGCCCGTCCTGAATTTCGGCACTCAAGAGCAGAAAGAAAAATACCTGCGGATCTCGGCCGAAGGGAAATCCGTTTGCGCTGTCGCGATCACCGAACCCCAGACAGGTTCTGACGTGCGTTCGATGCGCACCAAGGCGCGCCGCCAATCCGATGGCACCTATATCCTGAACGGGCAGAAAAACTGGATCACCTGGGGCGGTGTGGCCCAATATATTATGGTCTTTGCGAAAACGTCCGATTCTGCCGGCCCGGAATCGATCAGCGCATTTCTGGTGGATACATCGCTGCCCGGCTTCAAACTGGGGCGTCAGGAAATGAAGATGGGCCGCAATGGAGCGCCGAACCATGAACTGTTCTTCGAAGACATGGTTCTGCCACCCGACAGCCTGATCGGCGAGGAAGGAACCGGCTTCTTGTCCTGCATGAAAATTCTTGACCTGAACCGTCCGACCGTGGCGGCATCATCGCTGGGCCTGGCACAGGGCGCGCTGGACACGGCAATTGAATACACCAAGGGTCGGCGTCAGTTCGGCCGTGCGGTTTCAGAGTTTCAGGGCATGCAGTTCAAGCTGGCCGATATGGCCATGAAAACCGAAGCCTCGCGCGCGCTGCTGTATTCGGTATGCGAACGCATCGACGCCGGCGACCACACCGATCTGGCCAAGATGGCCTCGATGACCAAATGCTTTGTCACCGACATGGCGATGGAGGTCACGACCGAAGCCGTTCAGGCCATGGGCGCCTATGGGTATTCCAAGGATTTCCCGGTCGAACGCATGATGCGCGATGCCAAGCTGAACCAGATTCTGGAAGGCACGAACGAGATCCACAGAATGATCATCGGGCGCGCGCTCGTGAAATAAGACCATGCGCGCGAAGATGAACGCGCAGGAAACCTTGATCTGCAAGGGCGTCATGGCGATGCCCTTGCAGACGGAAATACAGCGGAACAGATCATGGCTTTGACAGGTAAGATAGCGGTCGTAACCGGTGCCGGGCGCGGCATCGGGCAGGGCATCGCATGCGGGTTGGCCAAAGAAGGGGCTTTTGTCATCTGCATTGATCTGGTGCAGGATCGGATCGACGAAACCCTTGCGCTGATCGTCGCAGATGGCGGGACCGGTGCGGGGATCAAGGCCGATATCAGCCAGCGTGCCATCGTGCATGACTTGATCGAAGGCATCGTTGCCGGCCATGGCGGGCTGGACATCGTCGTGAACAACGCCGCCTGGATCCGGTATCAGCCGCTGGCGGATGTTGACGATACCGTGCTGGACCGGATGCTGACGGTTGGCGTCAAGTCGATGATATGGATGGCACAGGCCGCCGCGCCGCATCTGGCAGGGCGCGACGGCGCCATCGTGAATATCTGTTCCACCGTCATGGTGCGTGCAACGCCGGATTCCGCCGCCTATGCGGCGGTCAAGGGCGCGGTGGCCGCGCTGACCCGTCAGTTGGCCGTTGATCTGGGCCCGCAAGGCACGCGGGTGAATGCCGTCGCGCCGGGTTTTATCGAAACCGAGGCCGCAGTGCGCAACATCGGCGCAGACGGCATCGCACGGCGATTGGCCGTGACGCCGCTGGGCCGCTCTGGCCGGCCTCAGGATATCGCCGATGCGGTGGCGTTTCTGGCCTCGGATAAAAGCCGATACATCACCGGCGAGGTCATCCTTGTTGATGGTGGCCGGGCCAACGCATCGCTTTAAGTCTCACAAACTGCGACAATTTCTTTGATTGGCCACTAGGTTCGTGTTTAGGTGTCGCAAAATCGAACGGAGGAAACCATGGGACCACTTAGCGGATTGAAGATTGTCGAATTCGGCGGCATTGGCCCCGGCCCGTTCTGCGCGATGCTGCTGGCCGATCTGGGCGCCGATGTTGTCAGAATCGACCGGCTGACACCCAGCGGCCTTGGCATCAAGAAAGAACTGAAATACGACGTCACCCTGCGCAGCCGCCCCATCATTGCGCTGGATATCAAATCACCTGCCGGGCGTGACGCGGCGCTGCGGCTGGTTGCCAAGGCCGACGCCGTGATGGAGGGTTTTCGCCCCGGCGTGATGGAACGGCTGGGCCTTGGACCAGACGATTGCCTGAAGGTCAATCCGCGCGTCGTCTATGGCCGTATGACCGGCTGGGGGCAGGATGGCCCGATGGCGCAGGCCGTGGGCCATGATGTGAATTATCTGGCGCTGACCGGCGCGCTGGCGGCGATGGGGTCGAAACAGGCCGGCCCGGCAATCCCGCTGAACCTGGTTGCCGACATGGGCGGCGGCGCCATGTATCTGGCCTTTGGAATGCTGGCCGCGATGATGGAAGCCCAGCGATCGGGCAAGGGTCAGGTCGTGGATGCCGCGATGGTGGATGGTATTTCATCGTTGCTGAGCGGGTTTTACGGCTATGTCTCGTCCGGCCAGTGGACGGAAGAGCTGGAAAGCAACTTCGTCGATGGCGGCGCGCCGTGGTATTCGGTTTATGAAACCAAGGACGGCAAATATATCTCGGTCGGCGCGGTCGAGGCCAAATTTTATGCCGTGCTTCTGGATTGCCTGGGGCTGGACGCTGATCTGGTCAAAAAGCAGATGGACAAATCCACATGGCCGGAATTGCGCCAGGTCTTTGCCGACCGGGTGCGCACCAAAACGCGCGATGAATGGGACGCGGTTTTCGAAGGTAAAGAGGCTTGCTATGCCCCTGTCCTGACCATGACCGAGGCCGCAAAACACCCGCATATGGTCGCGCGGAAAATTCATGCGCCGCTGGACGGTGTCCTGCAGCCAATGCCCGCCCCACGCTTCAGCCGCACGCCGGCCGCCACCCCGGTGCCACCGCAAAAGATGACGGCCACGACCCGTGAAACCCTTGCCGCCTGGGGCTGGGACAATGCCGAGATCGAGGCCCTGCTTGGCGCGGGCGCAGCCGCCTGAGACCCAGCCGGATATTGGAAAGAACAACATGACAAACACTGACAAAAAACGGCCCCTGGCCAATATCCGCGTTGTGGATTTCACCACGATGATGGCAGGCCCCTATGCCACCCGTTATCTGGCCGATCTGGGGGCCGAGGTCATCAAGATCGAAACCGCCGAAGGCGATTATCTGCGCTCGCAAGCCCCCCTGCGCGATGGGCAAAGCACCTATTTCGCCCATCTGAACGCCGGCAAGAAAAGCGTGGTTCTGAACCTCAAGAACCCCGATGATATCAAACAGGTCAAGGCGCTGATCGCCACCGCCGATCTGGTCGTTGAAAACTTCCGCCCCGGCGTGATGCGGCGTTTTGGGCTGGATGCCGACACATTGCGCGCCGACAATCCCCGCCTGATCTTTTGCGCGATCTCGGGCTATGGCCAGACCGGCCCCGGCGCGGATGTGCCTGCCTATGCCCAGACGGTGCATGCCTCGTCGGGCTATGATCTGGCCAATCTGGGGTATCAGGATGAACTGACCCGCCCGGCGGCCAGCGTATTTTTCTATGCCGATGTTCTGGCCGCGATCTTTGCATTGGGGGCGATCAACGCCGCGCTGTATCAGCGTGAAGTTACCGGCGAAGGGCAGTTGATTGATCTGTCATTGATGGAAAGCGCCATCAACATGATGCCCTATGAGGTGCAAGAGGCGCAGTTTCCCGCCAAAACCTCGCGCCCGATCTACAAGCCGCTGCGCACCAGCGACGGGTTCATCATCGCCATCCCCAACACCCAACGCAATTTTGAACTGCTGGCCGGCGCGATGGGCCACAACGAATGGATCACGGATGACCGGTTCAAGGATCTGAAATCGCGCTATCACAACTATCCCGCGCTTCTGGAAACCCTGGAAACCTGGACCAGCGTGCGCACCGCCGAAGAATGCGTGAATATTCTTACCGCCGCCTCGGTGCCCTGCGCGCGCTATCGCACCGTGCGCGAGGCGATGGAAGACCCGCAACTGAAGGACCGCAGCGCCTTTGCGACGGTTGAAGATACCGCCGGGGCGTTCCTGATCCCCAATCTGCCGTTCAAGATGTCGCTGGGGGAAACCACGGTTGTAAACGCCGTTCCCGCGCTTGGCGAAAACACGATCGAGGAATTCCTGAACCGCAAACCGGGGGCCTGATCATGACACACCGGGCGCGCTGCGCCATCCCTGTGGCGTTCTATCGTGGGGGGACCAGCAAGGCGCTGATCTTTCACCACGATGATCTGCCGCCCTGCGCGGCACCCGGTGACTTTTCCGCCTGGACGCCCGTGTTTCTGGGCGCGATGGGCAGCCCCGATCCGTCGGGGCGGCAGCTGAACGGCATGGGCGGCGGGCTGTCATCGCTGTCCAAGGTCGCGGTGATCCGCAAATCGGATCGCGCGGATGCCGATATCGACTATACGTTCGGGCAAGTCATGGTGGACAAGGCCGAGGTTGGGTATCGCGGCAACTGCGGTAATATATCATCCGCGGTCGGGCCCTTCGCCGTGGCCGAGGGGCTGATACCCGTAACAGGCGACAGCGCCGAGATACGTATTTTCAACACCAATACCCAAAAGATCATCGTGTCGCGTTTTGCCGTGGGCGGCGGCCAACCCGTTGAACATGGCGATTTCACGATTGATGGCGTGTCGGGCAGCGGCGCGCCCATTCGCCTGTCCTTCATGTATCCCGGCGGCGCATCGACGGGCCAATTGCTGCCCACTGGCAATGCCCGCGATGAACTGGCCCTGTCGGGGGGGCGCACCATCACGGCATCACTGGTCGATGCCGCCAATCCGGTGGTTTTCGTCACCGGCGCGGATGTTGGAATGTCCGATTACAACCCCACCGACGGGCGCGCCAACAGCCCCGACATGCTGGCATTGTTCGAGGATATCCGCGTGGCCGCCGCCGTGGCGATGGGGATGGCAGATGAACCCACCGCCCGCCAGACATTGCTGAACCTGCCGCTGGTGGGGATTGTCTATCCGCCCGCGCCCTATGCCACGCTTTCGGGGCGGCGGATGACGGCGGCTGATGGCGATATCTGCGTTCAGTTCATATCGGCGGGCCAACCGCACAAGGCATCGCCCATCACCGGGGGGCTGTGCATGGCGGTGGCAAACCGCATCGCGGGATCGGTGGTGCAGGACGTCGCCCGCCCGCCCCGCCCCGGCAGCGATGATTTCTGCATCGCCAATCCATCGGGCAGCCTGACGGTTTCGGCAAGTGTTGCCATGGAAGACGGGGAGCCTCGCGCGCTGGAGGCCGCCGTTTTGCGCACCGCGCGCCGTCTGATGGACGGGCGTGTCTATTACGATTGACCTGTCCGCCCTGACCTAACCTGCGGGTTTGTCCCAGACCGGATGCATACCAACATCGCCGGCCACCACATCCAGCGTCATTTCGCCCACGTTCTGAATCTTGATGTGAACCTTGTTCCCCGGCGCGATCGGCCCCACCCCGGCGGGTGTGCCGCTGGCAATGATATCGCCCGGATACAGCGTCATCACGGCCGAGGCCATCACGATCATTTCGGGAATATCGACGATCATGTTGCGGGTGTTGGCCTGCTGTTTGATCACGCCATCCACGCTCAGCTCCAGATCAATCGCCTCGGTCGGGCCAACCTCATCCGCGGTCACGATATAGGGGCCCAGCGGGCAGAAGGTGTCATAGGATTTGCGCATCACACGCTCTTCCTTGCCGCGCACAACCACGTCGATCAGGCAGGCATAGCCAAAGACATGGTTCAACGCATCCGCCCGGCTGATATTGCGCCCGCCCTCGCCGATGATGATCGCCAGTTCGCTTTCATGATGAATCTCACGCCCTGGAATGGGCGGCACGACAATCGGGTCTGCCGGCCCGCTGAGGCTGGAATTCGACTTGAGGAAAAACCCCTGTCCGCTGGCGCGAAACGGGGAAATCAGGCCGGTGCCGGTTTTCATTTCCTCGATATGCGCATCATAATTGGCCGGGATCGCAATCACCTTGTTGGGCCATTGCACCGGGCATTCCAGCCGCACCTGATCCAGCGCCTTTGACGGGCGGGTTTCGACGGCTTTGACCACCTGCGGGCGCAGCTTGTCGAACGCGTCGATGAACCGGACCATGCCCACCGGCGGCCACATGCCCGGGTTCGGATCGGCCAGATCGGTGATGTCGGTGATCCTGTCGCCGGTGATCACCCCGATCCGGCTGCCGTCGAAGCTCGCTATTTTCATTGGTCTTGTCTTTCCTCAACCTTCATCGGTGCGATACAGGCCGAACGCCTTGAGCGCCGGAATATCGTTCACCTGAAACATCACCGCATCGTCACTGTTTGACCGGTTGGCATGTTCATGCGCGACCCAGGGCGGCAGCGACATGAAATCGCCCTTGCCCCAGTCGTATTTCTGATCGCCCATGATTGTGGTGCCTTCGCCGCGCACGACATAGTAAACCACGCTGCCGGTATGGCGATGGGCGCGTCCCTTGAACCCCGGGCGCAGGCGCTGCAATGCGGTGCCGATGCTGGGCAGGGCCGGGCCGCCCGTCAGCGGATTCTGATATTCCAGCAATGTGTCGTCATAGGGGTCCGGGTCCAGCCCGGCAGCCATCTGAATGGCCTCTTCCGACATCGCGCGGGTATAGGCCAGCACGCGGCTGGGCCCGCTGTGCTGTTGCGCATCCATGGGGCGCATCAACCCGCTGCCGAATTCGCGGAACGACCGGTTGGGGATGTTCGACACATCCTGGCGCGGCTTGTCGGACCCTTCAAAAAAGGTGGCATGCAACGAACGCACCAGTGAAATGTCCAGCACATCCAGCCATATCATCGGCTCTGCACCCTTGTGTTCATGGTCATGCCATGTCCAGCTGGGCGTAAGCACCAGATCACCTTCGTTGATTTCGTACTGTTCACCGTCCACGGTGGTATCGGCGCCCTTGCCCTGCATGATGAACCGCAGCGCGGTGGCCGTGTGGCGATGGGCATCGGCGATTTCGCCCGGATTGATATACTGGATCGAGGCCCAGAATGTTGGCGTGGTGCCGTAATCCAGCCCCGGATTGGACAGCCGGATGGTGCGGCGCGTGCCGCCGCGCTCCAGCTTGATGACCTGCCCGATCTGATCCAGCAGGCGCGACAGATCGGCGGCCTTCCAGTGGCAGGGCTGCATCGTCGAATTCGGCGTCTTGGTGAACAAGGGCGGATCATCGGGCTGGGCGATCCGGCATTCGTATTTGTTTAATTCATCGACCAGCTTCACGCGTTCGGCTGCGTCGGTCATTGTGGTCATTGCCATTGCATCCTCCTGACTTTGTCGTCGTGCAATCTTCGTTTGCGCGTTCAGCGCATGGCGTCGGTGATGACGGTCTGTGCCAGACTGTCATCCATGGCTTCATGATCCGAATAGCGGATCAGGTCATACAGTTCGGCGCGGGTCTGCATGTCGCCCAGCATCGCGCGGGTTTCGCCATGCTGGGCGATATGGGCATACAGACGTTCCTGAACCTTGTTCGCAAGCCGCAGTGAACTGACCGGCCAGATCACCATCTTGTATCCCAGCGCCTCGAATTCCTTGGCCGTCATATAGGGCGTCTTGCCGAATTCCGTCATATTGGCCAGCAGCGGCGCATCCACACGGTCGGCGAATTCCTCGAACATCTCGACCGTGGTCAGGGCTTCGGGGAAAATCGCGTCGGCCCCGGCATCAAGATAGCGTTTGGCCCGGTCAACCGCGCCGTCGATCCCTTCGCTGGCGGCGGCATCGGTGCGCGCGACAATACACAGATGGCTGCGCGCCCGGGCGGCGGCGGCGACCTTGGCCGCCATTTCCTGCGGGCTGACC
>NZ_JBSRVX010000006.1:0-33746 GCF_055134745.1 Actibacterium sp. | reverse complement strand
ATGCAGGATCAGCCAGTGATGCGCGTGATGCTGGAAATCGGCGGGGATATTGTCTTCGATCGCGCGTTCGACCGCCGTGACGTCTTTGCCGGGGCAGATGCCAGTGCGGTTGCCGATGCGGAAGATATGGGTATCGACCGCCTGCGTCGGCATGCCCCACCACATGTTGAGCACGACATTGGCGGTTTTGCGCCCGACGCCGGGCAGGGATTCAAGGGCGGCGCGGGAATTGGGCACCTCTCCGCCGTAGTCATCGACAAGGATGCGGCTGAGTTTGATGACATTCTTGGCCTTGTTGCGGAACAGGCCAATGGTCTTGATATGCTGGATCAAGCCGTCTTCGCCCAGATCGAGCATTTTCTGCGGCGTATCGGCGATCTTGAACAATTCGCGCGTGGCGCGGTTGACGCCCACATCGGTGGCCTGCGCGCTGAGCGCCACGGCCACGACGAGGGTATAGGCGTTCACATGCTCCAACTCGCCCTTGGGTTCGGGATCGGCCGCTTGGAAACGGGTGAAAATCGCACGCAGCGTGTGGTAATCGAGTTGTTTGACCATGTCCGGTCTATGCCCTGCGCCGCCCATTCGGGCAAGGGCCAAGGCGACGCGCGGGAGCGGTGCTGGCGAAAGCGCAACATTCGGGTCGCGGGGCGGGGTGAAGCTGGGCTAGGATCGATCCGACACACCGGGGAAACGCAGATGACAGGTCAGACTACAGCCTTGGAACACAACGCGGACGCGGACGGCGACCGCTATCATTATCACGTCATGCGCCGCGCGATTGAGATCATCGACGCGGCGGAGGCGCCCTTGTCGCTGGAGGATCTGGCGGCGCAGATGGGGATGAGTGCGGCGCATTTTCAGCGTCTATTTTCCGCATGGGTGGGCGTGTCGCCCAAGAGGTATCAGCAATATCTGGCGCTGGATCATGCCAAGCGGTTGCTGACCGAGCGGATGACGACGCTGGAGGCGGCGGATGCGGCCGGCCTGTCGGGCACCGGGCGGCTGCACGATCTGTTCCTGCGCTGGGAGGCGATGAGCCCCGGCGAATTCGCCAAGCGCGGGGCGGGGCTGCGCATCAGCTATGGCTGGTTCGCCAGCCCCTTTGGCGAGGTTCTGGCGATGGGCACCGCGCGCGGGCTGTGCGGCCTGGCCTTTACCGCCGAGACGGGTCGCGCGGCGGCGATGGCCGATATGGTCGCGCGCTGGCCCGCGGCGGAGTATCACGAGGCCCCCGAGGCGGTGGCGGGCTGGGTGGCCTCGGCCTTTGGCGGGGCGGGCGAGACGGCGCTGCATCTGATCGGCGCGCCCTTTCAGATCAAGGTCTGGGAGGCGCTGCTGGCGATCCCGTCAGGCCATGTCACCACCTATTCCGACATCGCGGGCGCGGTCGGCCATCCGCGCGCGGTGCGCGCTGTGGGCACGGCGGTGGGGCGCAACCCTGTCAGCTGGCTGATCCCCTGTCACCGGGCGCTGCGCAAGTCGGGGGGGCTGGGCGGTTATCACTGGGGATTGCCGGTCAAGCGCGCCATGCTGGCCTATGAGGCGGCGCGGGTCGAGGCGTGAGGCGCGCGGCTGTGATTGATCACAAACGCGGGACAATGGGCGAAAAACTGCCAAGTTTGAGATTTCGATGGCTTGGGAGGGAACAAACCTTGGGGTATAAGCGTTATAGGTCTGGATATTCAGACGTAATCAAGAGGCATCACATGATCCGAGCTCAAAAACCCCTTCTGCTGCTGGCAGGTCTTTCGCTGGTGGCTGTCACAGCCTGCACCGAGCCGACCGGCATGGGCGACCCCAATGATCCGAACCGCAACACGCGCTCTGGCGCCGTTGTCGGCGGGATGCTGGGGGCGGCCACAGGCGCGCTGGTCAGCGACAACCGGGCGCGCGGTGCCGTGATCGGCGGCATTCTGGGCGCGGGCACAGGTGCGCTTGTCGGCAACAATCTGGACAAGCAGGAAGCCGAGCTGCGCCGCGATCTGGGCAATCAGGCGCGGATCACCAACACTGGCGACCGTCTGATCGTGTCGATGCCGCAGGACATCCTGTTCGCGACCGACAGCGCCACGCTGCGCCCCGATTTGCAGGGCGACCTGCGCACCATCGCGACCAGCCTGAACAGCTATCCCGACACCACGATTCAGGTTGTGGGCCACACCGACAACTCGGGTGCCGCCGCCTATAACCAGTCGCTGTCCGAGCGTCGGGCCAATGCCGTGGCCAGCGTCCTGATCAGCAGCGGCGTGTCCGGCGGTCGTGTCCGCACCTTCGGCGCGGGCGAGGATCAACCGATCGCGTCCAACCTGACCCCCGAGGGTCGCGCGCAGAACCGCCGCGTCGAGATCGTGATCGTTCCCAACGGCTGATCCGCAAGGATCGCCCGGATCGACAGAGAACGCCCCGCCCTATCGGCGGGGCGTTTTGCATTCGGGGGGCCAGCATGATCGGTGCAGGGCCGATCATGCTGCCGGTCACAGGGTCTGTGCGGCCGCAAAGGTTGCCCCTGCCGCTGCACGGTTTAGGTCTGGGTCAACGTGAACAACTTATGAAGGTGTCCCCCATGTCGAAACCCGTTCTTCTGGGCCTGTCCGGTTCGCTGCGCGCCGGATCGTTCAACCGCAAACTGCTGCGCGAGGCGGCGCGTCTGTTCGGTGAGGCGGAGTTCATCGAGGGTGATCTGAACCTGCCGCTCTACAATGGGGATCTGGAGGAGGCGGAGGGCATTCCCGACGCCGTGCAGCGGTTGGCCGACCAGATCGCCGCTGCGGATGCGGTGCTGATCTCGACTCCCGAATACAACAAAGGCATTTCCGGCGTGATGAAGAATGCGCTGGACTGGGTCAGCCGGACCAAGGGTGCGCCATGGTCGGGCAAGCCGGTGGCGATCCTGTCGGCCACGGCAGGGCGCGCGGGCGGAGAGCGGGCGCAGGTGATGCTGCGCAACTGCATGGTGGCGTTCCGCCCGCGTCTGTTGCAGGGGCCGGAGATGCTGCTGGCGCAGACATCCGAGCAGTTTGACGAGAACGGCCATCTGACGGGCGAGATCTATGTCAAGACACTGACCGACCTGATGGCGGCATTGCGCGCCGAGATGGCGCGGGGGTGACGCATCGGTGGAGAGGGAGGGGCGGGTTCAGCGCCCGCCCTGCCCCCTGCGGTCGGATTCGGCCCTGATGTCGAACATCCGCGCCGCGATGGACTGACCCAGACGCAGATCGCCCAGCACGACCGTGGTGCTGTTGCCGGCATCGTCATTGATGACCCATTGCCGCAACTGGACCGGATTGCCGGTAAAGACCATCTGGATATTGCCATATTCCGGGTGCTGCGGATCCTGCGCGGTGACGGTGGTGGCGGTGCCGTCATAGCTGTGCCCCGTCACCATCCGCGCCTGCCCGAGGTTCACATTCTCGGCCAGGATGATCGACAGCGGCGTGCGGGCCAGCGGATAGGTTTCCGGCCCGGTGTTCGATTTGGGATCAAAGATCGCCACCGTGCCCGCACTGGCCAGAACCAGTGTCTGATCCGGGGGCGCGTATTCGAAGCGGATACGACCGGGGCGGTTGATATAGATCGTCCCCGTCGAAATCGTGCCATCGGCATTGATCTGCGTGAAATCACCCGAAGCAGTCCGCAGACCGTTCAGGTAATCGGAGATTTGCGCCAGCGGCAGTTTCTCGGCCGCGGCGGGAAGGGCCAGCGCCATGGCAAGGACAGGTCCAAGCAGGGGGGCCATGAGGAAGCGCATCAGTGTCATGATGGTCATATAAGACCCTTTTCCCCGCTCTGCACCTTGGTCCGTGTCACAAAAGCGAGACACCGCCGAGAGGGGCCCCGTGAGGTGCCGCCCCTCGGCGTGTCGGTCAATGTTCGGGCACCAGCACTTCGCGCTTGCCGACATGGTTCGCGGGGCTGACGACGCCCTGCTCTTCCATCTGTTCGACCAGACGCGCGGCCTTGTTATAGCCGATGGCCAGCTTGCGCTGGATGTAGGAAGTGGAGCATTTGCGATCCTTGACCACAATCGCCACCGCCGTGTCGTAGAGCGCGTCTTCCAGATCGGTATTGCCGCCGCTGGCCAGACCCAGAACCGCGTCGATGTCGGCTTCGCGGTCCTCATCCGGGCCGTCGAGCACCGAGTTCATGTATTTCGGCGGGCCGAAGGCCTTGAGGTGGTTCACGATCTCCTCCACCTCCTCGTCGCTGACGAAGGGGCCGTGGCAGCGGGTGATCTTGGCCCCGCCTGCCATATAGAGCATGTCGCCCATACCCAGAAGCTGCTCGGCGCCCATTTCGCCAAGGATGGTGCGGCTGTCGATCTTGGATGTCACCTGGAAGGAAATCCGGGTGGGGAAGTTCGCCTTGATCGTGCCGGTGATCACATCGACCGAAGGGCGCTGCGTGGCCATGATGAGGTGGATGCCGGAGGCGCGCGCCATCTGTGCAAGGCGCTGGATGCAGGCCTCGATCTCCTTGCCGGCGACCATCATCAGGTCGGCCATCTCATCGACGATGACGACGATATAGGGCATTTTCTCGGGCATCAGCTCTTCGGTCTCGAACACCGGCTCTCCGGTTTCGTCGTCAAAGCCGGTCTGCACGGTGCGGCTGAACATCTCGCCCCTGGCCAGCGCGTCGGCCACGCGGCTGTTGTAGCCGTCGATATTGCGCACGCCCATCTTGGACATCTTGCGATAGCGTTCTTCCATCTCGCCCACGACCCATTTCAGGGCCACAACGGCCTTTTTCGGGTCGGTTACAACTGGCGACAAAAGATGCGGAATGCCGACATAGACCGACAGTTCCAGCATCTTGGGGTCGAGCATGATCAATCGGCATTCCTCGGGCGACAGTTTGTACAGCAGCGACAGGATCATCGTGTTGATCGCCACCGATTTGCCCGAACCCGTGGTTCCCGCGATCAGCAGATGCGGCATCTTGGCCAGATTGGCCACGACCGGTTCCCCGCCGATATCCTTGCCCAATGCCAGCGGCAGTTTCATTGTGCTGTCGCCGAAATCGCGCGCCGACAGAATTTCGCGCAGCACCACCTTTTCGCGGGTGGCGTTGGGCAGTTCGATCCCGATCACCGATCGGCCCGGCACGGTGGACACCCGCGCCGACAAGGCCGACATGCTGCGGGCGATGTCATCGGCCAGCCCGATCACGCGGCTGGCCTTGAGGCCCGGCGCCGGTTCAAGTTCATACATCGTGACCACGGGGCCGGGACGAACCGACACGATGTCGCCCTTCACGCCGTAATCGTCCAGCACGTTTTCCAGCATCCGCGCATTTTCTTCCAGCGCCTCATCGCTCAGTTGCAGGCGTTCGACGATGGCGGGGCTGGTCAACAGTGACAACGGCGGATGCTCATAAGCCTGCGCATTGTCTTCGAACTGCAAAGCAGGCTGCGATTCAGAGATCGCCTGGCGCGACGGTTGCACCGCGCGCTTGACCGGATGCTGAACAACCTTGCGCGGCTGCGCGGCGGGCAGATCATAGCCACGGTCCGTATCGGCACCATCAAATTCCATGATCAGATCATCGGCATCAACGTCATTCGTCAGCGGGGCAGGCGCCTGCGGCATCACACGCGGGGCCACCAGCAGGGGCTCTGGCCCGCGCCGGCGGGTGGCGGCGGCACCGGTCAACGGCGGCTCTACCCGGGCCGGATTTGCCGGAGGTTGCGCTGCGCGGCTGCGGATCACATCGGCGATACGGGCCTTGATCCGATCCTCGGACATCGGTTCGGCATAGGCGCTGCGCGCCGACAGCACAGGTTCGATCAGTTCCGGCAGCGGATCGGGGCCGCGCTTGAGCAGGCCCGGCATACGCGCCAGCAAACCTTTGCGGTCCTGCGCCTCATGCGCGAAGACCGGGCTGCGGTGCACGGCAGGTTCGGCGCGCGATTGTGCGGCCATATGGCGGTCTTCACGCCGGTCCTGACGGCGCGCATTCAACGCGATGGCGCCTTTTACCGCGCCAGTGGCCCCGCGCCCCAACAGTGTCATCGCTGTGGCATAGGCCATCACCAGGCCGATCAGCAGAAACCGCGCCAAAAGCCGGATCTCGGCCCGATCAAAACCCAAAACGAAAAACATCGTGGTGATCATGGCGGCAAAGACCAGCGCCGCGATCATCTTCAGCCCCAGCGCCGCCGCAAAGGGCATCACGCTGAGCACCGCGCCCAGAACCGTGTCGCCAAACAGCCCGCCCATGCTGAAATCATGCACCCATGTCGCAGAAGGTGTCAGCGTCGCGGCATAGACCGATGCCAGCGCGATTGCGATCGGCGCGAAAATCACCCGCGACAGCGCACGCTCTTCGCCCCGGTGCAGCACGAATCGCACGCCCCAGGCCGCTAACACCAGTGCAATCGCCCAGGCGCCAATTCCAACGATGACATAAAGTGGGGACGCAATTCCGGCACCGAACCGGCCCAGCAGGTTTTGCGCGGGCTCTTCCGTGGCCGAAAGCCAGCTGGGGTCATCAGGCATATAGGACCCGACCAGCATCGCGGTCAGAATCGCAAGCGCGATCAGGCCGACACCCAACAATTCCTTGCCGCGCCGTTCGATCGCAGCCTGAATGTTGGCGTCAAAAAGCGGATCACGCTGTTTCATCTGATACGATGCCATACCCTGCTCCTTATCTGTACAAACAGTCGCGAAGCTGGATCAGCCCGCGCTGCATTTCTTCTTTTGGGGCCACCATGGCAACCCGGATAAACGTCTTGCCGGGGTTATACCCGTCAACCTCGCGCGACAGATAGGCGCCGGGCAGAACCCGCACGCCGGTCTGTTGCCACAACTTCAGCGCCGCGGCCTCGCTGTCATCCACCGGCAACCACAGCAAGAAGCCACCATGGGGCGGCACATAGCCGGGAACATCACCCAGAATGCTGTCGGCAATGGCGAATTTTTCGCGGTACAGCGCGCGGCTGGCGACCACGTGGTCTTCGTCACCCCAGGCGCGTTCCGATACCCGCTGCAAAGGCAGCGCGACCGGCGCGCCGGCATAGGCGCGCAGGCGCTTGATACGGGCCATGCTGCCGGACCCGCCGGCGACAAAGCCCGACCGCAACCCCGGCAGGTTTGACCGTTTCGACAGTGAATTGAAGATCACCACCCGTTCGGGATCGGCGCCAAGTTCGGCGGCGACATCCAGCGCACCAACGGGGGCCGCGTCGCGGTAAATTTCAGAATAGCATTCGTCGGCGAACACCTGAAACCCGTGCTTTTCCGCCAGCCCGATCAGCCCGCGCCAGTAATCGCGCGATGCAACGGTGCCCTGCGGGTTGGCGGGCGAACATAGATAGGCGATGGCGACCCGGTTCAGAACATCGGCGGGCAGGGCGGCGTAATCGGGCAGGAACCCGGTTTCCGGCCCGGCAGGCACAAAAACCGGTTCTGCCCCCACCGCCAGCGCGGCAACGGCATAGACCTGATAAAACGGGTTGGGCATCAGAACCACGGGCCGCTGGCCGCGCACCTGTTCGGGGCACAGTGCCACACAGGCGTTGAACAGCCCTTCACGGGTGCCGTTCAGCGCCATGATCCGGGTGTCAGCATCCACCTGCACGCCGTAACGCCGCGCAATCCAGCCCGAAATCGCGGCGCGTAGCTCGGGCGTGCCGTCATTGGGCGGGTATTTTCCGAACCCGTCGATATTGTCTGCGATGATCTGCGAAACCCAGCCCGGAAAGCCGTGTTTGGGTTCACCAATAGTCATATCCAGCCTCTCGCCGCCCGGTTCATGGGCGTCAAGAAGTGTCCGCAAGCGCGGAAACGCGTAATCTGGCAGGTCCGAAAACCGCGTGGGATAGGTCATGTGACCGACTATGCTGCCTCTCGTGCCGGGGTCATGTCGCCCCGTTCGCAGATCAGAATACCGACTTCGGTTGTCCCGGTCCAGAAAAAGCCTGCGAATTTGAATGTTTGCCGGTTCCGGCTGTGGCTTTTGGGTCAGCGGATGGACAAATCAGCGGCGCGGGTCATATTCAGGGCCATGAAACACGATTCCGACGTTCTGATTGTGGGGGGCGGGCTGAACGGCCCGGCGCTGGCGCTGGCATTGGCCCAGGGCGGTTTTCGGGTCACGATCATTGATGCGCTGGCAACCGGTATCCGCGCCGACCCGGGGTTTGACGGGCGATCTTATGCGCTGGCGCTGGCCTCGCAGCGGCTGTTATCGGCGGTGGGCGTCTGGAACGGCATTGCCAATGACGCTCAGCCGATCCTGCATGTCACCATCAGCGACGGGAAGGCTGGACAGGGCGCGGGGCCATTCGTTCTGGATTTCGATCATGCCGAGATCGAGGAAGGCCCCGTCGGCTATATGATCGAAGACCGCTTCCTGCGCCGCGCTTTTCTGGCGGCGATGCAAGATACCCCCGGCATCACCCATCTGGCCGGGCAAACCGTGGTGGCCCAGACGGCGGCGCCGGGCGGCGCGACCGTCACACTGGCCAATGGCCGCATACTGTCAGGGCGGGTTCTGGTGGGGTGCGACGGGCGCAACAGTGGCACCGCGCAGCGGGCCGGTATCGGGCGCAGCGGCTGGGATTATGGCCAGACGGCGCTGGTCTGTGCCGTCGCGCATGAAAAGCCGCATGATGGCACGGCACATCAGTTTTTCATGCCGCCGGGGCCGCTGGCCATTCTGCCGCTGCCCGGCAACCGATCGTCGATTGTCTGGACCGAAACCCATGCCAATGCCGCCGCCTTTCAGGCGCTGGACGATGCGGGCTATCTGGCGGCGCTGCGTCCGCGTTTTGGCGATTTTCTAGGCGACATACGGCTGGATGGCGAACGCTTTACCTATCCGTTGTCGCTGTCTTTGGCCGAACGTTTTGTGGGCGACCGGCTGGCGCTGGTGGGGGATGCGGCCCATGGCGTGCATCCGATTGCGGGGCAGGGGCTGAACCTGGGTCTGCGCGATGTGGCGGCGCTGGCGCAGGTTCTGGTCGAGGCTCGCCGTCGCGGCGAAGAAATCGGTGCAAGTGATGTTCTGGAACGATACCAGCGCTGGCGCCGCTGGGATACCACGACACTGGCCCTTGCCACCGATGGCTTCAACCGACTGTTTTCAAACGACAACCCGCTGCTGCGCGGCCTGCGCGATATTGGTCTGGGCGCTGTGAATGCGATGCCCGGCCTGCGCCGCCGTTTCATCCGCGAAGCGGCGGGCCTGACGGGTGATCAGCCGCGCCTTTTGCAGGGGCTGCCGCTATAGTCGTTGGCGTCACTCCAGTTCGCGCGCTTCGCTGACCAGCATGATCGGAATGCCATTGCGGATGGGAAAAGCCAGATGGGCTGCCATCGACACCAGTTCCTGCGCCGCTGGGTCATAGGATAAAACGCCCTGCGTCACCGGGCAAACCAGGGCTTCCAGCATCCGCCGGTCTGTCGGGGGGGTATCGGTCATTGCATAATCTCTTCGTTGTTGCCGCCGCGCAGGGCGAATTCGATCAGGGTCGCCAGCGTTTCGCGCCGATCCGTCAGGGCGGGGGCCTCCAGCAGGGCCTGTTTGTCTTCCGGGGCAAAGGGGCAAAGCATCGACAGCGAATTTATCAGAAGTTCATCCTCGGCCCCTTTCAGGCTGTCCCAATCGGTGGCCAGATGGCGTTCCTCGAAAAACCGCGCCAGCAGCGACATGAAACGGGGCCGGTCAAAACCGGGATCGCTTTCGGGGCGGGCAAGATCGCGATCGAACCCTTCCCACGATACCTCGGCACGGCGATAGGGCTCAAACCCGCTGATTTCCGACAGGATGCGAAACCGCGATATGCCTGTCAGTGTAATCATGTAACGGCCATCTTCGGTTTCGGAAAAGGCCGTCAGGCGTCCGGCGCAGCCGATCATGTACAGCCCCTTGCCTTCGCCACCCGGTCCAGGCTGTGGCTGGACCATCCCTATCAGGCGGCTGCGCGTTTTCATGGTATCTTCCAGCATCGCCAGATAGCGCGGCTCGAATATATGCAGCGGCAATCTGGCGCGCGGAAGTAACAGCGCGCCGGGAAGGGGAAAGACCGGTATGGTCTTGGGCAGATCAGCGGGCTTGAACATGGTGCTCAAGATAGCCCCTTTGGCCGGTCAGGCAAATATCATTGATGACAACTTGCGCCGCCCGTTCAGGGCGATCGGGTCTTTTGCGGTCAGGGCGTCGAATATGGTGAAAAGCTGCGCCTTGGCGGCGCCATCGTTCCAATCGCGGTCGCGACGGAACAATTCCAGCAATTCATCCACGGCCCCCGCCACATCGCCGGTGGCATGCAACGCCTTGGCCAGATCAAAGCGGGCCTGATGGTCTGAAGGGTTTTCCTGCACGGCTGCGCGCAGATCGTTCACCGGCCCTGCTTCGGCGGCTTGCAGCGCCAGCGCCAGTTGAGCGCGCGCGGCCTCAATCTCGGGCGCCTTGGCAATGGGGGCGGGAACGGCGTTCAGCAATCCTTCTGCCTCGGCGGTCTGGCCCGCGGCCAGATAGGCGCGGATCATGCCGCCATAGGCAGCGGCGTTTGCAGGGTCTTCTTCGGCGATTGCGGCAAAGACCTGGGCGGCATCTGCTGCCGCACCTTCGGCCAGCATCTGTTCGGCAGCCTCCAGCGCCTCGGCCAACCCGTCATCACCCGCCAATGCGCCGAGCCGATCGACAAAGGCCTTGATCTCTGAGGCAGACTGCGCCCCCTGAAATCCGTCTACCGGTTTGCCCTCAAAGAACGCATAAACGGTGGGAATCGACTGAATGCGCAATTGTGCCGCGATCTGCTGGTTTTCGTCGACATTGACCTTGACCATGCGCACCCTGCCGCCCGCCGCGGTCACGGCATTTTCCAGCATCGGCCCCAGTGTCTTGCACGGCCCGCACCAAGGCGCCCAGAAATCGACGATAACCGGGACTTCCTTGCTGGCGTCGATGACATCAGCCACGAATGTGGCTTCGGAACTGTCCCGGATCAGATCATCCGCCGCAGTTGTCTGTTGTTTTGCACCGAATTCGAGCATGACTTTCCTCTTGTCCGCGATTTATGCATATATGTGCGCCGGGCGGCAAAAACCCAAGGCCAATCTACAGATCAAATGTCGCAAAAACCGGCGCATGGTCGCTGGGCTGATCCCAGCCGCGCGCGCTGCGCAATACCCGCGACCCGTATGCCGCATTGGAAATATCGGGCGTTGCCCAGATATGGTCCAGCCTGCGGCCCTTGTCGGCGGCATCCCAGTCGGCGGCGCGATAGGACCACCAGCTGTAAAGGGGGCCTGCGGGAATATCCTGCCGGGTGATGTCCACCCAGGCCCCCGCATCCTGGGTCTGCGCCAGATGCTCGACCTCGATCGGGGTGTGGCTGACGATCTTCAGCAACTGCTTGTGGTTCCAGACGTCATCCTCGCGCGGGGCGATGTTCAGATCGCCGACAAGGATTGATTTTTCCGGCCGATCCGCATGGAACAGATCGCGCATCTGGGTCAGGTAATCCAGTTTCTGCCCGAATTTCACATTCACCTCGCGGTCGGGCACATCGCCCCCCGCCGGGACATAGAAATTATGGATCGTGACCCCGTTTTCCAGCCGCCCCGCCACATGCCGGGCATGGCCCAGATCGACCAGATCATGCCCGCCGATATCTTCGATCGGCAGCTTCGACAGGATCGCCACGCCGTTATAGCCCTTTTGCCCCCGCGCGACGATATGGTGGTATCCCAGCGCCCGAAACTGCTCCAAAGGGATCTTGTCGACCGGGCTTTTGCATTCCTGCAGGCACAGGATATCCGGCGCCTCTTCGGCCATCAGCCGCGCCACCAGCCCTTCGCGCAGACGCACCGAATTGATGTTCCAGGTGGCAAGGGTAAAGGGCATTGCGGGCCTCCGGCTGTGGTTCGGGGCGCAGTATTCCATCATGGGCACGGGATGGCGAGGGGGTTGTGGCGCAGATTTCGCACCGAAAAATTCTGCATCGCAGACCTTTTCTGGCGGGATGCATGATTCCCCGCTGCTGGTTCTTATGCAATGGCGGTATGCTAGATCAGTTTGCATGCTTGAAAAACACCTGCGAGAAGATAAATATCGGTCTTGCTCATCGTTATGAATGCAAACTGCGCCACAATCAGGGTCAAAGCATCAGTCCAGATATGAAAAAACTGAACGAAAAAATTCCCGTAGAAGGCGGATGGATTGCGCGCTCGGCAGCGACGGGTCGTTTTGTCGAAGCGGGCACCAGCAAGGGTGTGAGCAAGGCGAGCGCGAAAACACAGGCTGTGGTCAAGGAGGCTTCGTCAAAGCGCAGTTCTGCGTTGAAGCGGCTGGCAGATCGCTAGGCGGCACTACCGGCTAACGCTCGCCGATGCCCTGACCGCGCATGATGACGCGCTGAACTATGGCGGTCGGGACGGAATATCCAGCCTGCATCTGATTGAGTCTGCGCTGGCGCGCCCCTATTCAGGCTATCATCGTCCCATTTTCAGAAAGGCCGCTGCTGTCTTGCACAGCATGGTCGGCAATCATGGCTTCGTGGATGGTAACAAGCGCACAGCATGGCTTCTCGTGGAAGTTTTGATCGCACGCAGCGGGTATGTCCTGAATATTCCAGATGACGAACGAATCGACGATCTTGTTGTTTCGGTCGCCTCTGGTCAGTTGGAGTTCAGAGACTTAGCCGAATGGTTTCGTGAGCGTCTGGAACGACAATAGCTTTGGTCCTGATAGACCCAATCCTCTGACATCAGCAAACCAAACGTCGACGCGCAACCAAACCTCCCGCGCGCGTCGTTCAGCACGACCGGCACCCTTGGCAAAAACCAAGGGGATGCCAGCGTTTCGTATGCCCCTACGCCACCAACCTGTATCCCCCACTTTCGGTCACCAGCAGCCGCGCGTTTGACGGATCAGGCTCGATCTTCTGGCGCAGCCGATAGATATGGGTTTCCAGCGTATGGGTCGTGACGCCGGCATTATAGCCCCAGACCTCGTGCAGCAGCACATCGCGCGCCACCACGCCTTCGGAGGCACGATAAAGGAATTTCAGGATATTGGTTTCCTTCTCGGTCAGCCGGATCTTCTTGTCGGCCTCGTCCACCAGCATCTTCATCGCCGGCTTGAACGTATATGGCCCCAGCTGGAAAACGGCATCCTCTGATTGTTCGTGCTGGCGCAATTGCGCGCGGATGCGGGCCAGAAGAACAGGGAATTTGAACGGCTTGGTGACATAGTCATTGGCCCCAGCATCCAGCCCCAGAATGGTATCGGCATCCGAATCATGGCCCGTCAGCATCAGCACCGGGCATTTCACCCCCTGCTTGCGCAGCCTTTTGCACAGCTCTCGTCCATCGGTGTCTGGCAGGCCGACATCCAGTATCACCAAATCGTAAATGGCTTCCTTGACCTTTTCCATTGCCCGCGCGCCGCTGTCGGCCTCGAACACATCGAAATCTTCGGTCATCACCAACTGTTCGCTCAATGCCTCGCGCAGGTCATCATCGTCATCGACCAGCAAGATCTTCTTGAGGTTGCCCATTTCCATGCTCCTTGGCGTCTTCCCGTCACGATGTGTTCAACCAAATGTCATCCGGCAAGATTTGCTGCAACATTCTCACGCAACCGTGTGGTAAATGCGGGTTATGTTTCATATTTCTGACGGGCAGGCTACATCATGTGGCAATCTGCACTGCGTAAGGACGACGATGACACTTGGCCCAAACCCTTCGGAACGTCTGGCCCGCGCCCGCGCCGACCTGCGCATGGGCGTGCCCGTTGTCATGCAGAATGGTATCAACGGCATCATGTTCCTTGCGGCCGAAACGCTGGACAATGCCCGTCTGGCGCGGCTTGTGGCGCTGGGCGCCCCGCTGGTTATAGGAATTACATCCTGGCGGGCGGAAACGCTCAAGGCGCGCGCCTATGACGGCGATATCGCCCGGCTGCAGGTGCCGCCCGACGTGACCGCGGCCTGGGTGCATGCCGTGGCCGATCCGGCGGATGATCTGGTCTCGCCGATGAAGGGCCCCTTCAAAAGCCTGCGCGATGACGCTGCGGATACCTGTCGCGCCGCAATCGGCATCATCAAATCCGCGCGCCTTTTGCCGGCGGTTCTGACCATGGCCGTCGACGACGCGGCCGCATTCGCGCGCGAACATGGCCTGACCATGATCACCCTCGACGAAGCCAGGCGCGACATTGCGACCTCCAGCCCGCTACATGCGGTGGTCAGCGCCCGTGTTCCGCTCGCGGTGTCCGAGGCCGGTCGTCTGCACATCTTCCGCCCCGAAGACGGCGGCGAAGAACATTACGCCATCGAAATCGGCGCGCCCTCACGGTCGGCCCCCGTGCTGGCGCGGCTGCATTCGGCCTGTTTCACCGGCGATCTTCTTGGCTCGTTGAAATGCGATTGCGGCCCGCAATTGCGCGGCGCATTGGAGCAGATGGGCGCGGCAGGCGCAGGCGTGCTGCTCTATCTCAATCAGGAGGGACGCGGCATCGGCCTGGCCAACAAGATGCGCGCCTACTCCCTTCAGGATCAGGGCTTTGACACTGTCGAGGCCAATCACCGCCTCGGCTTCGAGGATGACGAACGCGATTTCCGCATCGGCGCGGCAATCCTCAGACAGATGGGGTTTTCTCAGGCCCGCCTGATGACCAACAACCCCGCGAAGGTCGCGATGCTGCAGGCCAATGGCATAGATGTCACCGAACGTGTGCCGCTGAAGGTAGGCGAAACCAGCCACAACGCGCATTACCTGGCGACCAAGGCCGCGAAATCGGGGCATATCCTGTGACACCCCGCCGGGGCGATCTGCTGGTCACGCGCCATGGTGCCTGGTTCTTGGGCCGATTCATGCCCTGCGCCCTCGGCCGGGGCGGGGTCAGGTCCGACAAGGCCGAAGGTGACGGCGCCACCCCGGTTGGCCCAATGCGCATACTCGGCGTTTTGCGTCGCCCCGACCGGATGCGCGCCCTTGCCACGAAGCTGCCGCAGGCCACCATCGGCCCGCGGGATCTCTGGTCGGACGATCCCGCCGACCCGGCATATAACCATCAGGCGCGTGCCCCGCATCCGTTCCGGCACGAATCGCTGCACCGCCCCGACCCACTTTACGATCTGATCCTGATCACCGATCACAACTACCCCGATGCCATACCAGGCAGGGGCTCTGCCATATTCCTGCATCGCTGGCGCAGTCCGCGCTATCCAACCGCGGGCTGCATCACCTTTGCCGCCAAAGATCTGCACTGGATTGCACGACACTGGCAGCCCCGCTCGCGCATCATCATCCGCCCCTGATCCATCTTCTTGGCGAAAATACTCCCGCCGGAGGCATCCGGTCTTACCGCGGGCGCGGTCAATTTGCAGGCACGTCCCGTGTGCCGAAAATCGCCGAGCCGACGCGCACATGGGTCGCGCCAAATCGGATGGCCTTTTCGAAATCGCCGCTCATCCCCATCGACAATCCCCCCAGCCCGTTGCGCACGGCCATTTTCGCCAACAGCGCGAAATGCAGGCTGGGCTCTTCGTCCACGGGCGGAATGCACATCAATCCGCGCAACGGCAGGCCCAGCGCCCGAACCTCGGCCACGAAACCATCAAGCGCGGCGGGCAGAACCCCCGCCTTTTGCGGCTCTTGCCCGGTATTGACCTGAATGAACAGATCCGGGCAGCCGCCGCGTTCCTGTGCAAGATCGGCCAGTCTGCGGGCCAGTTTCGACCGGTCCAGCGTGTGAATCGCATCGAACAGGTCCATGGCCTGCCGCGCCTTGTTGCTTTGCAGAGGTCCGATCAGATGCAGTTCGATCCCGGCATGGGTCTTTCGGAAACCCGGCCATTTGCGTTCCGCTTCCTGAACGCGGTTCTCGCCAAAGACACGCTGGCCCTGGTCCAGCACGCCCCGCACCCGTTCGTCGGGCTGCTGTTTGGAAACGGCGATCAGTGTCACCGATCCGGCGGCACGGTGCGCGGCGGTCTCGGCGGTGGCGATTCGGGCGCGGATGTCGGCAAGGGTCATCGGATATCCAGTTCGGGAATTTGAACCGATGATAGGCAGACCCGGCCCAAACGAAAAGAGCGGGCACAAGGCCCGCTCTTTCCATGGATACGGTTTCCCGAATCAGAAGTTCAGAGTGATACCGAACTCGCCATAGGTCGTGCCATTGTAGCGATTTTCCAGGCCACCATCCAGCGAGGCACCGCCACCCAGATTGTACGAAGCGGTGAAGCCATAGATGGTCTCGACGCCAACGTTGTCTTCGTCAGAAACGAAGCCGCGCAGGGTCAGATCACCAAATTTCTTGGCGGCATAGGCCCCGATCTTGTCAACGCCATCGTTGTTGGCATAGTGCAGACCAACCTCAACATCAGCGATTTTGCCGGCCAGCGTGGCAACGGTCTTGTCACGAGTGTCGTCGCTGCTGTCTACCATGCCCAAGCCAGCGGTCCAGTCGCCGAATTTATAGGAAACCGACACGCCGATATCTTCGCCGGTTTGACCGTTTGCACCCGAGAAGCCGCCAGCATCGCTATAGGACAGGCGACCGGTGAAGGCGCCAGCGGTGTAATAGATTTCAACGCCGTTCGCGCCGTTGAAATCGCCCGATTCTTCGAAACGGTCATAGTTGAACACGCGAGGTGCTGCAGCACCATTGTCAGTCGGGCCATAGGTCTGAACAACCATCGAGTCATAGCTCAGGCCGTCCAGCGCACCGTTGCGGATGTTGAACACGCCCAGGCCATCGATAACGCCATAGATGTTACCGGCTGCCAGGGTGAAGCCGCCACCCGAAACGTGAACGCGCGCGCCCGAAAGCTGGGTGCCGTTACCGTTGGTCACACCGTTGTTTTCGTCCGAACGCAGCTGAATACGGCCGCCGAAGCTCAGCCCGGTGTCGGTTTCGCCCGATGCCAGGATGTTAACGCGCATACGATGCTCAAGAACCACTTCGGTTGCAGCGGCGTCGTTATAGACCAGACCGATACGGGCGTTACCGTTCAGCTTGATGTCTGCCGAGGCGATGCCGGCAGTTGCGATCAGCGCTGTGGTCGCAAAAAGAACTTTTTTCATTTTTTCCCTCATTCATTGATAGGCTGCCCCAATTCGCCGAAGAATTGAGCATGTCGTTGTTTCGCGCTTTGCCCCCTCAAAAGCAAGAAACCGAAACGGCCCGGCCCGAATGCCGCCGCAATTGGTGCAGCTTTGCCACAGTGCTGGCGCAGATCCAGTATGCATCAGATGCAAGGCTCTGCCGGGAAAAACCTTGTGACGGCCACGTGGCTAAGTTAAGTAGCATCGGGTAAAACAAGGCAAAACCATAATGAGATTCCTCAAATATACGGGCCTTTTGGTCTTGCTGGCGGCACTGTCGGCCTGTGGCGGCTCGCCACGTCCCGGTGACACGGCGGTGAACCCGGCCATTGACGGGCTGCGCGACGATGATCCGATGGTGCTGGCGGCCAATGGTGGCGGTCGGCTTTCGGACCTTTTTGGAAACAATACCAATCCAAACACCACGATTGCGGTCAACAAATATCTTTGGAACGCCTCGCTGGAGATTCTCAACTTCTTGCCGATTCAGTCGGTCGATCCGTTTTCGGGCGTGATCATCACCGGATTCGGCACGCCGCCGGGTGGCGGTCGTGCCTATCGCGCGACGATTCTGGTGCAGGATCCCGCGCTGGATGCGCGTTCGTTGAAAGTGGCGCTGGTGTCCCAGGCCGGCGTGGTTGATCCGGCCACGGTCCGCGCGGTCGAGGATGCGATTCTGACCCGTGCGCGCCAGTTGCGCATTCGCGATGGCAACCTCTGACGCCGACATCACTGGACGCTGATCCATACCGATATTAATACAACGCCGGGCCATGCGCCCGGCGTTTCACTGACAAGGATCACAGATGTCGCGTTTCGACCCCAGCGAAATCGAAGCAAAATGGCAGGCCGCATGGGAAAAGGCGGGCACCTTTACCGCCCGCCACGATCCGGCGCGCCCCAAATACTATGTGCTGGAAATGTTCCCCTATCCGTCGGGCAACCTGCATATGGGGCATGTGCGCAACTATACGATGGGCGATGTGGTCGCACGCTATAAGCTGGCCACCGGCCATGCGGTGCTGCACCCGATGGGCTGGGACGCGTTCGGCCTGCCTGCCGAAAACGCCGCTATGGAACGCAAGGTCCATCCCGGCGACTGGACCTATGCCAATATCGCCAACATGAAGGCGCAGTTTCATTCGCTGGGCCTGTCGCTGGACTGGTCGCGCGAATTCGCCACCTGTGACCCCGACTATTACGGCCAGCAACAGGCGATGTTCATCGACTTCATGCAGCGCGGTCTGGTCTATCGCAAGAATGCGGTGGTGAACTGGGACCCCGTGGACATGACCGTTCTGGCCAATGAACAGGTCGAGGACGGGCGCGGCTGGCGTTCCGGCGCGCTGGTCGAACGGCGCGAGCTGACACAGTGGTTCTTCAAGATATCGGACTATTCCGACGAATTGCTGACCGCGCTGGACGGGCTGGACAACTGGCCCGACAAGGTCAAGTCGATGCAGCGCAACTGGATCGGCAAATCGCGCGGGCTGCAATTCGCGTTCTCGACCGTCGATGCCCCGAACGGTTTCGACCGGATCGAGGTCTATACCACCCGCCCCGACACGCTGATGGGCGCGTCCTTTGTCGGTATCTCGCCCGATCACCCGCTGGCCAAACATCTGGAAGCACATGATCCCGCCATCGCCGCTTTCGTCGCCGAATGCCGCAAGGGCGGCACCACCGAAGAGGCGATCGAGACGGCCGAAAAGCTGGGCCTTGATACCGGTATCCGCGTGCGGCATCCGTTTGATACGGCCTGGGAACTGCCCGTTTACATCGCCAATTTCATCCTGATGGATTACGGCACCGGCGCGATCTTCGGCTGCCCCGGCCATGACCAGCGCGATCTGGATTTCGCGCGGAAGTATGATTTGCCGGTAACCGATACCTTTGTGGCGCTGGAAGACGGCGCACCGGTCACCGACACCGCCTTCACCCCGCCCAAGACCGAACCCGTCCGCTGGACCCGCGCCTTTGCCTGGGATGAGGTCGCCACCGGCGAACAGGCCATCGACGCCGCCATCCGGTTCTGCGAAGAAAACGGTGTGGGCCATGGCGTTACCAAGTTTCGGCTGCGCGATTGGGGCCTGAGCCGCCAACGCTATTGGGGCTGTCCCATTCCGGTGATCCATTGCGATACCTGCGGCGTAGTGCCCGAGAAAAAGGAAAACCTGCCGGTCGAGCTGCCCCGTGACGTCAGTTTCGATGTGCCCGGCAACCCGCTGGACCGCCACCCGACCTGGCGCAACTGCACCTGCCCCAAATGCGGCGGGCCCGGCCTGCGCGAAACCGACACGATGGATACATTCGTCGATTCGTCGTGGTATTACGCCCGCTTCACCAGCCCACACGCCGCCACGCCCACCGATGCGGCCGAGGTCGAATATTGGATGAACGTCGATCAATATATCGGCGGGGTGGAACACGCGATCCTGCACCTGCTCTATTCCCGCTTCTTCGCCCGCGCGATGCACGAATGCGGCCACCTGCCCGCCAAGGCGATCGAGCCTTTCGACGCCCTGTTCACCCAAGGCATGGTCACGCATGAGATTTACCAGACCCGCGATGCGACGGGGCGGGCCGTTTATCATTTGCCCGCCGATGTTGAAGGCGGCAGGTTGAAGACAACCGGCGAGGCGGTCGAAATCATCCCCTCGGCCAAGATGTCCAAGTCCAAGAAAAACGTCGTGGACCCCGTGAACATCGTCCAGTCCTATGGCGCCGATACCGCGCGCTGGTTCGTGCTGTCCGACAGCCCGCCCGAACGCGACGTCGAATGGACCGCCGCCGGGGCCGATGCGGCCTTCAAGCATCTGGCCCGCGTCTGGCGCATCGCCAATGACATCGCGGCCGCAACAGGGCCGGGCACCGGCGATGACGATCTGCTGCGCGCGATGCACAAGACAATTCACGACGTGACACTTGGCATCGAAAGCTTTGGCTTCAACGCCTCGGTCGCGCGGCTTTACGCCTTTACCAACACGCTGCAGAAATCGCAGGCGGGTGCGGATACCCGCAAACAGGCGATGCGCGTTCTGGCGCAACTGATGTCGCCCATGACCCCGCACCTGGCCGAGGAAATCTGGGCCATGCTGGGCGGCGAAGGGCTGATCGCCAACGCGCCCTGGCCCGTCGCCGATCCGGCCATGCTGATCGAGGATACCGTCACCCTGCCGATCCAGATCAACGGCAAACGCCGCGACGAAATCACCGTGCCGCGCGATCTGCCCAAGGAAGAGGTTGAAAAACTGGCGCTGGCGAACAAAGCTGTCATCAAGGCGCTGAATGGCGGCGCCCCGAAAAAGCTGATCGTCGTGCCGGGGCGCATCATCAATGTCGTTATCTGACCGCCGCACCTTTCTGTTCGCCCTTGCAGCCCTGCCATTGGCGGGATGCGGGTTTCGCCCCGCCTATGGCACGGGCGGCGCGGCGCAGGCGCTGCGCGGCCGGGTACAAATCGCCGACCCGACCGACCGCAACAGCTTTGCGCTGGTCGGCCAATTGGAATCGCGCCTTGGCCGTCCTCAGGCGCCGGCATATGATCTGACCTATAAACTGACCACCAGCACCGAGGGGCTTTCGATTACCTCGGGCCAGGAAATCACCCGCTATAATGTATTGGGGCAGGTGGCGTTTTCCCTGACAGATCGCAACACGGGCAAGATCATCCTCAGCAGCGTGGTTGACAGTTTCACCGGCTATTCCGCGACCGGCACCACTGTGACCACGCTGGCCTCGGAAGGTGACGCATATCAGCGGCTGATGGTGATTCTGGCGGATCAGATTGTAACCCGGTTGATTGCGGCGATGGCGGCGGCAGACCTATGAAACTGGCGGCACGGGATTTGGCAAACTTCTTTGCCCGCCCCGACCCGAACCGCGCGGGCGTTCTGATCTATGGCCCCGATGTGATGCGCGTGGCGCTGAAACGCCAGGAACTGATTGCCGCGCTGATCGGCCCGCAAGGCGATGCCGAGATGCGCCTGACCCGGATCGAGGCTGGCGAGCTGAAGGCCGACCCTGCCCAACTGACCGATGCGATGCGCGCGCAGGGGTTTTTTCCGGGCCAGAGGGTGGTTTTCGTCGAAGACGCGACCGATGGGCTGGCCAAAACGGTCGAAGCTGCCGTTTCGGACTGGCGGGCGGGGGATGCGCAACTGGTGATCACCGCGCGGGCGCTAAAGCCGACATCGGCGCTGCGCAAGCTGTTTGAAAAGCATACCAATGCGGTGGCTGCGGCCATCTATGACGATCCCCCGTCACGCGACCAGATCGAGGCCGATTTGCGTCGTGCCGGTATTGCCACCACACCTGAAGGCATGGCTGATCTGGCGGCTTTGGCGCGCAGCCTGGAACCGGGTGATTTTCGCCAAACTCTTGAAAAGCTGGCCCTTTACAAGATGGGCGACCAAAGCCCCGTTGCACCTGAAGATATCGCCGCCTGCGCGCCGGCATCGACCGAAGCCGCACTTGATGACGTGCTGCATATCGTCGCCGAGGCGCGTGTGGGCGAAATCGGTGCAGTTATGCGGCGACTGAAGGCGCAAGGGGTTCAGCCCGTAGGGCTGTGCATTGGCGCCACCCGCCATTTCCGCACGTTGCACAGTGCGGCATCCGATCCCGGCGGGCCATCGGTGGGCATCAGCCGGTTGCGCCCGCCGCTGAATTTCAAGGTCAAGGACAGGATGGAACGCCAGGCAACCCAATGGGGGATGCACCGGCTGGAACAGGCCTTGTCGATTCTGACCGAAACCGACCTGCAATTGCGGTCATCTTCGCGGGCACCCGACATGGCGCTGGTTGAACGGGCGCTGATCAGGCTGGCAATGCTGGGCGGGCGCTAGGAATCGGGGCGCGGAAATGAACATGACCGCCCTGTGATGCAGGGCGGCCTGAACATGGTCAAAAACAGCAGCCTTCAGCCTTGGCGTGCTTTGAAACGAGGCTGGGTCTTGTTGATGACATAGACGCGGCCTTTGCGTCGTACGACGCGGCAGTCACGGTGCCGGCTTTTCAGCGAGCGGAGCGAGTTGGCGACCTTCATGGGTCTTTTCCTCATTTCGCGGCGCGATATGCGCCTGGTTGCGTGGCTGCCCGTCGGGCAGAGAATTCATGGTGGGCGGTACTGGGATCGAACCAGTGGCCACTACGATGTCAACGTAGTGCTCTACCGCTGAGCTAACCGCCCGAGACCCGTCACGCCCGCCTGCACCACAAAAAACAAGGACGCGGCGGGACCGCGTCGGTTTGCAGGTCTATAAAAGGAGTCGGAAAAGGGTTCAAGGGCTTTTGGCAACGAAGAAAATGCAGTTATAGTTTTCTGATAGAGGACAGAAAATGCGCCACATCCCCTACCGGCTGGTCCGGCCTGCGAATTGCACGACAAGTGTCGTGTTCTCATCGCCGCATAGCGGGCGCGATTACCCTTGGGCATTTCTGCGCAATTCGGTTCTGGATGAACGCGCGGTGCGATCATCCGAGGATGCCTTTGTCGATCTGCTGTTTTCCGACGCACCGGCGTTGGGGGCGCCTTTGCTGGCGGCGACCACGCCGCGCGCCTATGTCGATCTGAATCGCAGCGCAGACGAACTGGACCCCGCCCTGATCGAAGGAATCAACAAGAACAATCATAACCCGCGCATCAGTTCAGGTCTGGGCGTCATCCCGCGGGTGGTTGCCAACGGTCAGGCGATCCATCGCGGAAAGATCTCCCTGGCCGAGGCGCAGGCGCGGCTGAGCAGCCACTGGGTGCCCTATCACACGCAATTGCAGGGCCTTCTGGATGACAGCCGCGCCCGTTTCGGCCGGGCAATTCTGATTGATTGCCATTCGATGCCGCACGAGGCGATCATGGCCATTTCGCGATCCGCCCAGTTTCGCCCCGAGGTCGTTCTGGGGGACAGGTTCGGGGCCACTGCATCGGCAGATGTGATCGCCAGGGTCGAGTCCGCCTTTGTGCGCGCGGGCCTGCGCGTGGGGCGCAATGCGCCCTTTGCAGGGGCTTATATTACGCAACACTATGGCAGGCCGTCAAAGCGGCAACATGCGATCCAGATCGAAATCGACCGCGCGCTGTATATGGATGAACAACTGATCCGGCCCAATGCGAATTTTCAGGCATTCCGTCGCCTGCTGGCCGGTGTGATCGCCGAGATTGCCGAGATCGGCCGTGACGAATTGCCCATCGCCGCCGAGTAAGCTCAGCGCAGCGCCCGTCCCTTGATGATGGCGTCAGGCCCGAATTTGCGGCGTATGGCATCGGTCGCCCGTTCGGCCCTGGCGCGTTTGCCGGCATCGGGCTCCAGCAGATCGTCAGATCTGTCCGCCTGACTGGCAGGCCCAAGATCGGACAGGCCCAGCCCGATCAGCCGATAGGGCCCCGCATCACCGACAGCCAGAAACAGGTCGCGTCCCGTGCGATAGATGCGGTCGGCCATCTGCGTCGGGTCATGCAGACTGATGCGGCGGGTGATCAGGCTGTGATTCGCACGCTTGAGCTTCAGCACCACCACGCGCCCCGCCAGATCGCGGGCCTTGGCGCGGTCTGAAATCTTTTCAGCCAATCGCCACATGTGGCCGTCCAGAATGTCTGCGTCGGAGGTGTCGTTGAAAAAGGTCGTCTCGTGCGAGATGCTCTTGATCGGCGCATTGGCTGATACCCGCCGCCTGTCTTCGCCGCGCGCCAGATGCCAAAGCCGCGCGCCGGTGCTGCCAAAGCGGTGCTCCAGATCGGCCCTCTCCCATCGGCGCAGATCGGCGATGGTGCGAATGCCGGCGCGATCCAGTGCGCCCTGTGTGCTGGCGCCCACGCCCCAAATCAGCCGCACCGGCTTTGGCGCCAGAAACGCCATGGTTTCGGCCCGTCCGATCACAGAAAAACCGCGCGGCTTGTCCAGATCCGACGCGATCTTGGCCAGAAACTTGTTATGCGACAACCCGACCGATCCTGACAGCCCCAGTTCGGTCTCCATCCGTCTGACAAGACGGGCCAGCATCACGGCGGGCGGCGCACCATGCAGCTTTTCGGTCCCGGTCAGGTCGATGAACGCCTCGTCCAGCGACAGTGGTTCGATGGCTGGGCTAAGCTCTTGCATCATGGCGCGGATATCGCGCGACACCTGCGCATACAGCGCGCCGCGTGGTTTGATGACCACCGCCTGCGGGCACAGTTTCAGCGCCTGGAACATCGGCATGGCGGAACGCACACCCTGAATGCGGGCTATATAGCAGCAGGTCGACACAACCCCGCGCCGCCCGCCGCCCACGATGACCGGTTTGTCGGCCAGATCCAGGTTTTCACGCTTTTCGACGCTGGCATAGAAGGCATCGCAATCCATATGCGCGATCGACAGGCTGAACAGTTCAGGATGCGATACCACGCGCGGCGACCGGCAGGCCGGGCAGCGGCTGCCGGCATCGAAGGGGGTCAGACAGTCGCGGCACAAAGCGGGCATGATGCCTGCACGATACCCGATGGCAACGCGATTGCCGAGTGGCACGATAGCGGCCGGCGTCGATTTACCCCGGCTGTTTCAGCATGGCTTTTCATTTTTGCACCGCCGACGCATAGTTGCGCCAGCATGTAGCGAGGGGGAACGCATTTGGAACAGTTTGCGGGTGGGCTGCCGGGCGGCAGTATCGTTCTTATTCTTCTGGCCGTTTTTGTCATCCTGTGCGTGCTGCTGGGCGTGCGCATCGTGCCGCAGTCGGAAAAGCATGTGGTGGAACGCTTCGGCCGTCTGCGCGCGGTTCTGGGGCCGGGGATCAATCTGATCGTGCCGTTTCTTGACCGGGTTCGCCATCGGGTCTCGGTGCTGGAACGTCAGTTACCCACGGCCGAGCAGGATGCGATCACCACAGACAACGTTCTGGTCAAGGTTGAAACCAGCGTGTTCTACCGCATCATCGAACCTGAAAAGACTGTATATCGCATCCGTGACGTGGATGCGGCGATTGCCACCACTGTCGCGGGCATCGTGCGCTCCGAGATCGGCAAGATGGAACTGGACCAGGTTCAATCGAACCGCAACGATCTGACGATGAAGATTCGCGAACAGGTCCGCGCAATGGTCGATGACTGGGGGATAGAGGTGACGCGCGCCGAAATTCTGGATGTGAACCTGGACGAGGCGACCCGCGCGGCCATGTTGCAACAATTGAATGCCGAACGCGCCCGCCGCGCCCAGGTGACCGAGGCCGAGGGGTCCAAACGCTCGGTCGAACTGTCGGCCGATGCGCAGCTTTACGCCGCCGAACAACAGGCCAAGGCGCGCCGGATCACCGCCGATGCCGAAGCCTATGCCACGCAGGCGGTCGCCAAGGCGATTGCCGAACACGGCATCGAGGCCGCCCAATACCAGGTGGCTCTCAAACAGGTCGAGGCCCTTACCGCCGTTGGCCAGGGCACCGGAAAGCAGACGATCATCGTGCCAGCCAGCGCGCTGGAGGCGTTCGGCGATGCGTTCAAACTGCTGAAAGGGCGCGGCTGATGGTTTCACTGTGGTGGGTATGGATGGCCTTCGCAGTCGCCTTGGCGATCGTCGAAGTGCTGTCCCCCGGCTTCATTTTTCTGGGCTTTGCGATCGGCGCGGCGGTGACCGGCGCGCTTGTCGGTCTGGGCATGGTGCCGTCGGGCGCGGTGCTGGCGGTGATCTTCGCGGTGGTCTCGGTTGTGGCCTGGCTTGTCCTGCGCCAGATTTTCCGGCCGAAAGATGGCGATCAGGTCAAGATCATCGACAAGGATATCAACGAAGGCTGAACCCGGTATTCCGGGAACATCTGCCTGCTGACGGCGTTAATTGGGCAAGCTGGACATGGGGTCCCGCAATGCACATTGCCGGAGGAATGACATGAAGACGTTGGCAGAGGCTTTCGAACATACCCTGCAAGACATTTACTACGCCGAAATGGCATTGACCAAGGCATTGCCCAAGGTCGCGGCTGCGGCGGGCAACGCCAAGCTGAAACAGGCCGTCGAGCATCACCTGACCGAGACCAAAGAGCAGGTCAAGATTCTGGACAAGGTATTCAAATCCATCAACAAGCAGCCCAAAGGCGAAAAATGCGACGCCATCGAGGGCCTGATCAAAGAGGCTGACGGGCTGATGGAAGAGGCATCCGGAAAGGCGCTGGATGCGGCGCTGCTGGGGGCGGCGCAGGCGGTCGAACACTACGAAATCGCCCGCTATGGCACCCTGCGCGAATGGGCCAAGGTTCTGGGCCATGACGAGGCGCATGATCTTCTGGGTCAGATCCTTGACATGGAAAAAGCCGCAAATGCCACCCTGACCGGGCTGGCGGTGACCGTGGTGAACGAGGCCGCATCGAAAAAAGCCGCCTGAGGCATGATTTCGGCGCGGCGGCATTTTCATGCGCCGCGCCGGATTTACCGCTGAATTGTCGCCAGTTCCGCCTGAATGGCCTGTGCGGCCGCGCGCGGATCGGCGGCCTGCCAGACGGGCCGCCCCACCACGATATGATCGGCCCCGGCGGCAATCGCGCCTCCCGGGGTCGCCACCCGTTTCTGATCGCCCTTGTCTGCCCCCAAGGGCCGCACACCGGGCGTCACGATCAACCGCCCCGCCGCCTGTGGCAGCGCGCGGATCAGCGCGGCCTCTTGCGGCGAGGTGATAACGCCGTCCGCCCCCGCATCCAGCGCGCGCTGCGCGCGTTCCAGCACGATCTCGGTCATGTCGCCGGGCCGGATCAGCCCGTCATCGAGGTCCGCCCGATCGAGCGAGGTCAGGATCGTCACGGCCAGAATCTTCATGTCCGACCCGCCGCGCCCCTCGACAGCGGCCCGCACCACATGCGGATCACCATGCACGGTCAGCAGATCGAGATCGAACTGCGCCAGCCCCCGGACCGCCGCCTGAACTGTCGCGCCGATATCGAACAGCTTCATGTCCAGAAAGATCCGCTTGCCGTGCTCGTCCTTCAGCTCGCGCGCCAGCGCCAGCCCGCCCCCCGTAAGCATCCCCAGCCCGATCTTGTAGAACGACACCGCATCGCCGATCCGGTCGGCCAGGTGCAGCCCGGCATGGGCGTCCGGCACATCCAGCGCCACAATCAGGCGATCATCGGTCATGGGCTATCCTTTTGCGGTTTGCCGTTTCCTAGTTGGATGCCGTGGTAACGGCAAGGCGGTGAATGAATTGTCTTAATTATCCGGATCACGATTGTCCGGATCGCGGGCCAGCAAGGCACCGCCTGACTGCGGCGTCAGTTTGAGATACCACAGAATCGAGACCAGCGGGAAAGCGGCGACAAGAAAGAACACGGCCGGGAAATGCGCTGCTTCGATCTCGGCGCTGCCTTGCAGGCCTTGCATCGCCTGCAACCCGAAGGCCGCAACCGTAATACCGACCGAGCCCGCAAGCTGTTGCAGAACAGAGTTGAAACTGGTCGCGCTGCCCAGCCGTTCGGCATCAACTTCGTCATAGGCGATGGCATTGATGGCGGTGAATTGCAGCGAGCGGCTGACACCGCCGATGAAAAGAACGCCGATCATCCAGAAATAGGGGGTCTGGGGCGAAAACCCGGCCGGGATCGCGATTAGAATTGCCGAAATAGCCGCGTTCACCGTCATCACCCGCCGAAAGCCAAAGCGGCGCAGGATGGGCTGGGCGATGAACTTGATCCCCATAGCACCCATGCCCCCGGCAAAGGTCAGCATCCCCGACTGAAACGGGGTCAGCCCGAACCCGACCTGGAACATCAGCGGCAGCAAGAAGGGCAGCGCGCCCGATCCGATCCGGCTGAAGGTGCCGCCAACGGCGCTGATCCGGAAGGTCGCCAGGCGCAGCAAACGCAGATCGACCAGCGGATGCGGAACAGCCAGCGCATGGCGCACGTAAAGGGCCGTCAGCGCCATGCCGCCCCCGATCATTACCACAAGCACCACCACTGGTGCCAGACCCAGCCCCGCCATGGTTATGCCGGTCAGAAAGGTCGCCAATCCGGTGCCGATCAGTGCGAAGCCTTTGAAATCGAACCCCGGTGTCGATCCGGCTGGCACACGCGGGATAAGGGCCGAAACCAGAACGATCCCCAGCAGTGCGATCGGTATGTTGATCCAGAAGATCCAGCGCCAATGGAAATAGGTTGTGATGAACCCACCCAGCGGTGGCCCCAGAACCGGTCCCAACAATGCCGGAACCGTCAGCCAGGCCAACGCATCCACCAGCCCGGCCTTCGGGGTCGCGCGCAGCACGATCAGCCGCCCGACAGGCACCATCATTGCGCCGCCGATCCCCTGAAGCACCCGCGCCGCGATCAGCGTGCCCAGGCTGCTGGACGCGCCACAGGCCACAGAACCCGCCGCGAAGACGAAAATCGCCCAGCGAAACACCCGCCGCGCCCCGAACCGGTCGGCGGCCCAGCCCGAGGCCGGAATAAAGATCGCCAGCGCTAGCAGATAGGATGTCAACGCCAGTTTCAGATGAATGGGGCTGGTGTTCAGATCACGTGCAACTGCGGGCAATGATGTTGCCAGAACGCTGGCATCCAGGTTTTCCATCAACAGCGCCGTCGCGACGATCAACGGGATCGCCCTTGATTTGAACAGTGTTCTTGCTTTGCTGAATTTCGGCAAGGGCTTGGCAGGTCCCGCTGGTATGAATCGCGTCTGCGACCTTGTGACACAATGAAACGGCCAGCGCCACGCCACCCTTGCAGGGGTAGGGCACAATTCCCAAATAGGGTTCAAGGCCCAGAGTCATGTGCTGCTTGACAGGCATGTCGTTAACGGGCGCTTGGTAAAAGGAGAACTACCGATGGACATGGAAAAGTTCACGGAACGGTCGCGCGGCTTCCTTCAGGCCGCCCAGACCATCGCAATGCGGGAAAACCATCAGCGCATGGCGCCCGAACATTTGCTCAAGGCCCTCATGGATGACGATCAGGGATTGGCCAGCAACCTGATCAAACGCGCCGGCGGCGCGCCCGAACGGGTGGTCGAGGCGCTGGAGCTTTCGCTGCGCAAGATCCCCAAGGTCACGGGCGATGCCGGTCAGATCTATCTGGATCAGAACACCGCGCGGGTGCTGGACGAGGCCGAAAAGCTGGCCAAGAAGGCCGGTGACAGTTTCGTGCCGGTCGAGCGTGTCCTGACCGCGCTTTGCATGGTCAAATCAGGCGCCAAGGACGCGCTGGATGCCGGTGCCGTCACGGCGCAGAACCTGAATGCCGCGATCAATGACATCCGTAAGGGCCGCACCGCCGACAGCGCCAGCGCCGAAGAAGGCTATGACGCGCTCAAGAAATATGCCCGCGATCTGACCGAGGCCGCGGAAGAGGGCAAGATCGACCCGATCATCGGCCGGGACGAGGAAATTCGCCGCACCATGCAGGTTCTGAGCCGGCGCACCAAGAACAACCCGGTGCTGATCGGGGAACCCGGCGTCGGTAAGACCGCGATCGCCGAAGGTCTGGCGCTGCGCATCATCAATGGCGACGTGCCTGAAAGCCTGAAGAACAAGCGCCTGATGGCGCTGGACATGGGCGCGCTGATTGCAGGCACCAAGTTTCGCGGTGAGTTTGAGGAACGGCTGAAGGCCATCCTGTCGGAAATCACCGCCGCCGCTGGTGAGGTGATCCTGTTTATCGACGAGATGCACACGCTGGTTGGCGCGGGCAAATCGGATGGGGCCATGGATGCCGCCAACCTGATCAAACCGGCGCTGGCACGGGGCGAGTTGCATTGTATCGGCGCGACCACGCTGGACGAATATCGCAAATATGTCGAAAAAGACGCGGCCCTTGCACGCCGGTTCCAGCCGGTGATGGTGGACGAGCCGACCGTCGAAGACACGATTTCCATCCTGCGCGGCATCAAGGACAAGTATGAACTGCACCACGGCGTGCGGATTTCCGACAGCGCGCTGGTCGCGGCGGCAACGCTGAGCCATCGCTATATCACCGACCGGTTCCTGCCCGACAAGGCGATCGACCTGATGGACGAAGCCGCCAGCCGCTTGCGCATGGAGGTGGACAGCAAACCCGAAGAACTGGACGCGCTGGACCGCGAGATCATGCAAAAGCAGATCGAGGCCGAAGCGCTGAAAAAGGAAAAGGACGCCGCCAGCAAGGACCGGCTGGAAACTCTGCTGAAAGAACTGTCGGGGTTGCAGGAACGTTCATCCGAAATGACCGCCCAATGGCAGGCCGAACGTGACAAGCTGGAAAGCGCGCGTGACCTGAAAGAGCAGTTGGACAAGGCCCGCGCCGAACTGGACCACGCCAAGCGTGAAGGCAACCTGGCCCGTGCCGGAGAGCTGTCTTATGGCGTCATCCCCGGCCTTGAGAAAAAGCTGACCGAGGCCGAGGCCCAGGGCGACAAGATGGTCGAAGAGGCCGTCCTGCCCGAACAGATCGCCCAGGTTGTCGAACGCTGGACCGGCATTCCGACCGCCAAGATGCTGGAAGGCGAGCGTGACAAGCTGCTGCGCATGGAAGAGGAACTGGGCAAGCGCGTGATCGGCCAGAAAGAGGCCGTGCGTGCCGTGGCCAATGCCGTGCGCCGCGCCCGCGCCGGGCTGAACGATGAAAACCGCCCGCTGGGCTCGTTCCTGTTTTTGGGGCCAACCGGTGTCGGCAAGACCGAACTGACCAAGGCGGTCGCCGAATATCTGTTCGACGATGACAGCGCGATGGTGCGGATCGACATGTCCGAATTCATGGAGAAACACGCCGTTGCGCGCCTGATCGGGGCGCCTCCTGGCTATGTCGGTTATGACGAAGGCGGGGTGCTGACCGAAGCCGTGCGTCGCCGCCCCTATCAGGTGGTGCTGTTTGACGAGGTGGAAAAGGCCCACCCCGATGTCTTCAACGTCCTGTTGCAGGTGCTGGATGACGGGGTTTTGACCGATGGTCAGGGCCGCACGGTCGATTTCAAACAGACGCTTATCGTGCTGACGTCCAACCTTGGGTCACAGGCGCTCAGCCAGATGCCCGACGGGGCCGATCCGGCGGGCGCGCGGCGCGACGTGATGGATGCGGTGCGGGCCCATTTTCGGCCCGAATTCCTGAACCGCCTGGACGAGACGATCATCTTCGATCGGCTGTCGCGCAGCGATATGGACGGTATCGTCACGATCCAGTTGCGGCGTCTGGCCAACCGGCTGGCGGCACGCAAGATCACGCTGGATCTGGATGCCAACGCGATCAAATGGCTGGCTGACGAAGGTTATGACCCGGTGTTCGGGGCGCGTCCGCTGAAGCGTGTCATCCAGCGCGCCTTGCAGGATCCTTTGGCTGAAATGCTGTTGGCCGGCGATGTGAAGGATGGCGATACGATTCCGGTCAGTTCCGGCGTCGATGGCCTGATCATCGGCGACAGGATCGGTGCCAGCAACCGCCAGCCACCGTCAGATGCCGTCGTGCACTGACAGGCGAAGCAAGCCCCGCCGCCGGGAAACTGGCGGCGGGGTCTTTCATGCCATCGTGCGGCGGCGCGCCGGAGTCAGGCGCAAGGCCAGAAGCACCACGATGATCGCCAGATAGATCAGGGGTTTGGTCTGCCAGCCCTTGACCAGCATCACGTAATGCACCGCGCCAAGGATGGCGACCGGATAGGCCAGCCGGTGCAAACGCCGCCAGTTCGACCGCAGCTTGCGCACCGCCCAATTATTGGATGTCGCCGCCAGCGGGATCATCAGCACAAAGGCCACCATGCCGATGGTGATATAGGGCCGCTTGACGATATCGGCCCAGATCAGCGCCCAATTCTGCACATCCAGTACCAGCCACACCGCCAGATGCACCAGTACATAAAAGAACGCCATCACACCGATTGCGCGACGATAGCGGATCAGGCTGACGCGGGTGAACCGCCGCAACGGCGTGATCGCCAGCCCGGCAATAATCAGTTTCAATGCGAACAGGCCCAGCGCATGTTCCAGCCCCTTTATCGGTTCGACCCCCAGCCCGCCGGTCAGGCCAAGCCAGAAATACCAGACCGCAGGCAGAACACCGATGATGTAAAGCGGCCAGGCAGGCACAGTGCGCAAGCGGGAATTGATGCGCTGGTCGAGCGAAAGTCGGGATTCTGATCTGGTGTTCACGGTCGTATTCACTAGATTGCCTCAGCATATATTTAAGAAGGTTGTTTCTTCATGTCGTTTGCTCCGCTTTTTGCATCGGGCCCCATTGTGACCTTTCATGCCTTCGCCGCGCTATTCGCCCTTGTTCTGGGCAGTTTGCAACTGATCCTGGCCAAGAAGGGTGGAATGCGGCACCGGATTGTGGGGTATGTCTGGGTCGCGCTTATGGCAGGTATCGCGCTTAGCAGTTTCGGGATCCATGCGCTGCGTATTGTCGGCCCTTTCAGCCCTATACATCTGTTATCGATCTTTTCATTGTGCACCATTGTCTTTTCCATCTGGTCGGTGCGGCGCGGTAATATAAACGCCCATCGCAAGGCCATGTTGTGGTTGTTTTTCGCAGCCCTGATCGGTGCCGGCCTGTTCACACTGCTGCCAGGGCGGGACATGCATCAGGTGCTATTTGGCTAGTAAAACTTCTTCAGGTCCATGCCGGCATACATATCCGCCACCTGATCGCCATAGCCGTTGAACATTTGCGTCGGCTGGCGCTGGCTGAACAGCCCGCCGCCAATGCGCCGTTCGGTGGCCTGTGACCAGCGGGGGTGATCCACCGCCGGGTTCACGTTGGAATAGAATCCGTATTCACGCCCGTTCGCGCGGTTCCAAGCGGTGGGTGGTTCGTTTTCGGTCAGGGTGATGCGCACGATCGCCTTGATCGACTTGAACCCGTATTTCCATGGCACGACCAGCCGCAGCGGCGCGCCGTTCTGATTGGGCAGCGGTTCATCATACAGGCCGGTCGCCAGAATGGTCAGCGGATGCATGGCCTCGTCCAGGCGCAACCCTTCCTGATAGGGCCAGTCCAGCACGCGCGCGCGCTGACCGGGCATTTCGTCGGGGCGGACCAATGTTTCAAAACCGACATATTTTGCCGATGGCTGAACGCCCACCCGGGCCAGAAGATGGTTCAGCTCGAACCCCACCCAGGGGATGACCATCGACCAGGCCTCGACACAGCGCAGCCTGTATATGCGTTCTTCCAGCGGCGCGCCCGACAGAATATCGGCCAGGTCGTAATTACCGGGCTTGTCCACCAGCCCGTCGATCTGCACCGACCAGGGATCGGTTGTCAGTTGCCCGGCATATCGCGCCGGGTCTTCCTTGCCGGTTCCGAACTCGTAATAATTGTTGTAATTGGTGATATCTTCCAGCGTATTGGGTTTTTCCAGGGTAGAGAGCGGGCTTTTGGCGGCGCCTGACCCCGCAAAAGCTGGTCCGGCCAGGCCCATGCCCAGTGCGCCGGCCAGCATCTGTCGGCGGTTCAGAAAATCTGCACGCGGGGTGATGTCGGACCAATTCAGGTCGGGCTTCCATCTGGGTGTCATCGCGTTCTCCGTTCTTGCTGGGCTGATCATGACCTAGCGCGGGCAACGCCCAAACCGAAAACAACTTAACTCACGAAACTGTTTGGCAGATCGGTGCGTGGAAAGACCTCGTTCATCGGGCGCGACGACCCGTCAGGCTGAACCAGCCGCACATGGCGACGGCGCAACTGTCGTGGTTCTGTCACCCCGACCGAATGGGCGATCATCTCGACCTCGCCGATCACCGATCTGGCATAGCGGGC
>NZ_JBSRVX010000005.1:0-14407 GCF_055134745.1 Actibacterium sp. | reverse complement strand
CGGGGGCTGCGCCCCCGGCCTCAGTAAAAGCTCTGCGGGTCGATATCAATCTGCAACCGCATGTTCGCGGGCAGGCGCAGTTGCGCCACCCAGTCGCGCAAGGCCGCCTGCAACGGCGCAGCCTTGTCGGCCTTGACCAGCAGGCGCACCCGGTGCCGGCCCCGGATCCGGGCAACGGGGGCGGGTGCCGGTCCGAAGACCTGCGCACCGATCGCCCGCAACGCCGCATCCCCGCGCGCCAGTCTTGTGCCGATATCGAACACCGCCTTCAGGTCAGGCCCCGACAGCACGATCCCGGCCATCCGCCCATAGGGCGGCACGCCTGCGGCGCGCCGTTCGGCGGCCTCGGCGCGCCAGAACCCTTCCTCATCGCCCGACAGGATGGCGCGGATCACCGGATGATCGGGCTGAAAACTTTGCAGCAAAGCCTGCCCCGGTCTGTCGGCGCGCCCCGCGCGCCCCGCGACCTGACGCATCAGCTGAAACGTGCGTTCGGCGGCGCGCAGGTCCGACCCCTGCAGCCCCAGATCGGCATCAATGACGCCAACAAGCGTCAGCAGCGGGAAATTATGTCCCTTTGCAACCAGTTGCGTGCCGATGATGATATCAGCCCCGCCCGCCGCGATTACCCCGATCTGCTCTTTCAGGGCGCGGGCCGAGGCGAACAGGTCCGATGACAGCACCGCCACGCGGGCATCGGGAAACAGGGCTGTCACCTCTTCGGCCAGCCGTTCCACCCCCGGTCCGACCGGGGCCAGCCGACCCGCCACGCCGCAGGACGGGCAGGTCTGCGGGATCGGCCTGGTTTCGCCGCATTGATGGCAGACCAGTTGCTTCAGGAACCGGTGCTCCACCATGCGCGCGTCGCACTGGTCGCAGCCGATCTGATGGCCGCAGGCCCGGCAGATCGTCACGGGCGCATAGCCGCGCCGGTTCAGAAACAGCATCGCCTGTTCGCCCGCCGCAAGCCGCGCCGCCACCGCCGCGCGCAATGTCGGGGATATCCAGCGATTGGCGAGCAGGTCTTCGGCCCGCATGTCGATCGCCCGCATTTCGGGCAGGTCGGCCGCACCAAACCGGGCCGACAGGTCCAGCCGCGCATATTTCCCCGCTTCGGCATTGGCCCAGCTTTCCAGCGACGGCGTGGCCGAGGCCAGAACCACCTGCGCCGAACAGAGCGATGCGCGCAGCACCGCCATGTCGCGGGCATTATAATGCGCGCCATCTTCCTGCTTATAGGCGCTGTCATGTTCCTCATCGACGACGATCAGCCCCAGATCGCGAAACGGCAGGAACAGCGCCGAGCGCGCGCCCACCACCATCTGCGCGCCCCCCTGCCCGACCATTTTCCAGGCCCGCCGCCGCTCGGTCATGGTGACGCCCGAATGCCATTCGGCGGGGCGCGCGCCAAACCGCTGTTCCACCCGGGTCAGGAATTCCGCCGTCAGCGCAATCTCGGGCAGCAGCACCAGCGCCTGACGACCGCGCGCCAGACATTCGGCCACCGCCTCCAGATAGACCTCGGTCTTGCCCGACCCGGTGACGCCCTTCAGCAATGTCGCCCCATATCCGCCGCCCGCCACGGCCGCGCGCAGATGCGCCGCCGCGCCGATCTGATCGCCGGTCAGTTCCTTGCCCGGCAGGTCGGCATCCATGCGCGCAAAGGGCGCATCGCGCGGCGCGTCCTCTTCCAGCACCGCGCCCTGTTTGACCAGCCCCTTGATGACGGATGTCGAAACGCTGGCCTGCGCCGACAATTCGCCCAGCGTAAAGGCCAGCCCGCCATAGTCATTCAGCACCGCCAGAACACGGCCCCGCGCATCGGTCATCCGGTCGGGCGCGCCCGCGCCCAGCCGGTAAACCTTGCGCATCGCCTCGCTGCCACCCAGCCCAGGCGCGCGGGTCGCCAGCCGCAGCATCGCGGGCAAGGGCGTCAGCGTATAATCGGCCGCCCGCATCAAAAAGGCGCGCATCTCATCGCGCATCGGCGCCACGTCCAGAACGCGGGTCACGGGGCGCACCTTTGCCAGATCATAGCCGCCCTCGCCCGGCCCCCAGACCACGCCCAGAACCCGGCGCGGACCCAGCGGCACCTCGACATAGGCGCCCAGATGACAGCCCCCCGGCGGCGCGCGGTAATCCAGCGCGCGGTCCAGCGGCTGGGCCGTCAGCACCGCGATCAACGAGCCGTCGTCAAAGAAGCCCTGCGTCATCCGCCCCGCCTGCATTCCTGGGGTTCCAGCCCCCGCGCCCATCCTGTATCAGGGTCCCAAATCAGGGCAAACCGCCACAGGAGACAACCCATGAAATTCTTTGTCGATACCGCCGATGTCGCCGCCATTGCCGAACTGAACGATCTGGGCATGGTCGACGGTGTCACCACCAACCCGTCGCTGATCCTGAAATCGGGCCGCGATATCCTGGAAGTCACAAAGGAAATCTGCGGCATGGTCGCAGGTCCGGTTTCGGCAGAGGTTGTGGCCCTGCAGGCCGATGACATGATCGCCGAAGGCCGCAAGCTGGCACAGATCGCCCCCAATATCGCGGTTAAGGTGCCGCTGACCTGGGACGGGCTGAAGGCCTGCAAGGTGCTGTCGGGCGACGGGTTCATGGTGAATGTGACGCTGTGCTTTTCCGCCAATCAGGCGCTGCTGGCTGCCAAGGCGGGCGCCACATTCATTTCGCCCTTCATCGGGCGCTTGGACGATATCAACCTCGACGGCATGGATCTGATCGAGGAAATCCGCGCGATCTATGACAATTACGACTTTTCCACCGAAATTCTGGCCGCTTCGATCCGCACGGTCAACCACATGAAGGATGCTGCCCTGGTCGGCGCCGATGTGGCAACAGCCCCGCCTGCGGTGATCAAATCCATGGCAAACCACGTGCTGACCGACAAGGGGCTGGAAGCTTTCATGGCCGACTGGGCAAAAACGGGGCAGAAAATCCTGTAGGATTGTTGTAGGATTTGGAAACAATCCAGCAAGAGGCAGCACGCATGAGCAGCACCGCCCTGACCGAAGCCACCCTGCGCGACAAGATCATCGCCGATCCTGACGTGATTCTGGCCGATGCCGACCTTATGCGCGCCCTCATCGCCGCCAATGAAAAATCGCTGGGCGAAAATGTGATCGACCTGCGCGGCATTGCCATCGCGCGGCTGGAATCGCGGCTGGAACGGCTTGAAGATACGCACAGATCGGTCATCGCTGCGGCCTATGACAATCTGGCGGGCACCAATCAGGTGCATCGCGCCGTGCTGAAACTGCTGGAGCCATCGTCGTTCGACGCCTTCCTGAAACTGCTGGAACAGGAAGTGGCGGATATCCTACGCGTCGATTGCATCAGGCTGGTGCTGGAATCGATGCAAAACCCGGCAGATCCGGCGATTTCGCGTCTGGGTCAGGTGCTCAGCGTGGCCGAGCCGGGTTTTGCCGAAACCTATGCCGCCGCAGGCCGGTCCGGTGCGGCCCGTGCCGTGACCCTGCGACAGATCCAGCCCAGCGATGGCCGCCTTTACGGCGACAAAGCCGATTTCATCCGCTCCGAAGCGGTTCTGAAACTGGACCTGGGTCCGGGTCGCCTGCCCGGCCTGCTGGTGCTGGGGTCTGAAGACCCGCATCGCTTTGCCCCGACGCAGGGCGGCGACCTGCTGACATTCCTGGGTGGCGCCTTCGAAAGGGTGATGCGCCGCTGGCTGTCGTGACAGCACAAATCAGCCCCGCCCTGCGCGACGCGCTGCAAGACTGGCTGGCCTATGAACGCGCCCTGAACGGGGCCGCCGACAATACGCTCAAGGCCTATAACACCGATCTTCTGGGGTTCTTGTCCTATCTGACCATGCATCTGGGCACACCGCCCGGCCCGAACGCCCTGGCCGCGCTGGGGATCGGCGATATGCGGGCCTGGATGGCGCATGAACGCGGGCGCGGGGTGGGCGCGCGCTCGCTCGCGCGGTCTTTGTCGGCGGTCAAGGGTTTCTTCCGCTGGCTGTCAGAAAAACAGGGCTTTGATGCCACCGCGGTGCTGTCGGCGCGCAGCCCGAAATTCCACCGCAAACTGCCGCGCCCGCTGGCCGAAGACGCGGCGCGCGCGATGATCGACACCGTCGAATTGCAGGCCACGACCGGCTGGATCGCGGCGCGCGACGCGGCGGTGGTAACACTGCTTTACGGCTGCGGATTGCGAATTTCCGAAGCTCTGGGCCTGACCGGGCGCGACGCCCCGCTACCCCAGGTGATGCGCATTCGCGGCAAGGGCGGCAAGGAACGGCTGGTGCCGGTGCTGCCCGCCGCGCGTTCCGCCGTGAACGCCTATATCGGGCTGTGCCCTCATGATCTGGCACCCGAAAAACCGCTGTTTCGCGGCGCGCGGGGCGGGCCGCTGAACCCGCGCCAGATTGCAGGCGTGGTCGCCGCGGCCCGGATGCAGCTTGGCCTGCCCGCCAGCGTCACCCCGCATGCGATGCGCCACAGCTTTGCCACGCATTTGCTATCAGCCGGCGGCGATTTGCGGGCAATTCAAGAATTGCTGGGCCACGCGTCGCTGTCCACCACCCAGGCCTATACCGCGGTCGATACCGCCCGCCTGATGGAAGTCTATGACAAGGCCCATCCCAAGGCCTGACCCCCGGCGCCCGCTGAAGCCGCGCCAAGGGGGTATTTAAGCCAAGAATAAGCAACAGGGTTTATTCTTGGCCCAAATACCCAAATCAGACCTATCCCAGCGCGCTGTCGCAGCGCCCGCAGACACCCGCATGGCCATGCGCACCGACATCGGGCAGGATTTTCCAGCAGCGCTGGCATTTCTCGCCTTCCGCCAGTTCGAACACCACGCCGATGCCGGGCACTTCGGGCAGGCGGAACGCCTCGGCCGGGCTGGGATCGGCGGTAAGCTGAAGGGTCGAGGTGATGCAGATATCGGCGAAATCCACCGATTTCAGTGCCGCAAGAACCGCCTTGTCGTCGACATGCACCACCGGGGCCGCTTCAAGACTGGCGCCGATCACCTTGTTCTGGCGTTGAATTTCCAGCGCGGCGGTCACCACCCGGCGGGCGGCGCGGATGCCCGCCCATTTCGCCGCCAGCGCGTCGTCGCGCCAATCGGCGGGTGTCGCGGGCATGTCTTGAAGATGCACCGAACTGTCATCACCGGGAAAGCGTTCCAGCCAGACCTCTTCCATCGTGAAGACCAGCACCGGGGCCAGCCAGGCCGTCAGCCGGTGGAACAGGATATCCAGCACCGTCAGCGCCGCGCGACGGTTCAGGCTGTCATCGCCATCGCAGTAAAGCGCGTCCTTGCGCATATCGAAATAGAAGGCCGACAGATCGACGGTGGCAAAGTTGAACAGCGCCTGGAACACGCCCTGGAAATCATAGGCGGCATAGCCTTCGCGCACGCGGGTATCGAGTTCGGCCAGCCGGTGCAGCACCCAGCGTTCGGGTTCGGGCATATCGGCGGGGGCCAGGCGCATGTCTTCGGAAAATCCCGACAGGCTGCCCAGCAAAAAGCGCATCGTGTTGCGCAACCGGCGATAGCTGTCGGCGGTGCCTTTCAGAATCTCGGGCCCGATCCGCTGATCGGCGGTATAGTCGGTCTGGGCCACCCAAAGCCGCAGGATATCGGCGCCGTATTGTTCGATCACCTCTTGTGGGACGATGGTATTGCCGATGGATTTGGACATCTTGATGCCCTTTTCATCCAGCGTGAACCCATGCGTCAGCACGCCGCGATAGGGCGCGCGCCCGATGGTGCCGCAGGCCTGCAACATCGACGAATGGAACCAGCCGCGATGCTGATCGGTGCCTTCCAGATACAGATCGGCAATGCCGTCCGCGCTGCCATCCGCGCGGTCGCGCAGCACGAAGGCATGGGTCGACCCAGAGTCGAACCACACATCCAGCACATCGGTGACCTGTTCATAATCCGATGGATCGACGATGCCGGACAGCATCTTTTCCTTGAATCCTTGCACATACCAGACATCTGCGCCATCAGCCTTGAACGCCGCGACGATGCGGGCGTTCACCTGATCGTTGCGCAGCAGGAAATCGGCATCGGTGGGTTTGGCACCCTTTTTCACGAAGCAGGTCAGCGGCACGCCCCAGGCGCGCTGGCGCGACAGAACCCAGTCTGGCCGCGCCTCGATCATCGAATAAAGACGGTTGCGCCCGGTCTGGGGCGTCCATTTCACCAGTTGGTCGATACTGGTCAGCGCGCGGCTGCGGATCGTGTCGCCATAGGTATCCATGCCGTCGTCCAGTTTGCGGTCGATGGCCGCGAACCATTGCGGCGTGTTGCGATAGATGACGGGCGCCTTCGAGCGCCAGGAATGCGGATAGGAATGCTTGATCTTGCCTTTGGCGAACAGCGCCCCGGCATAGGCCAGTTGCTTGATGACCGACACATTGGCCGGGCCGTCCTTGCCATCGGGTGCGATGATATGCTGGCCGCCAAAGATCGGCAGATCGGCGCGATAGCTGCCATCGGGTTCGACATTATAGGTCATCGGCAGGTTGAACTTCAGGCCAAGCTGATAGTCATCATCGCCGTGGCTGGGGGCCGTGTGGACAAAGCCGGTGCCCGCGTCATCGGTGACATGGTCGCCGGGAAGGAGCGGGACGGGAAAGTTCCAGTTGTTTCCGTCATCCAAATCGCCTTCGACGAGGCCACGGAAGGGGTGAGCGAGAGTAAGACCTGTGAGTTCATCAGTCGTAACGTCGCATATGCGCGTAAAACTTTCGACCTTTCCTGCCGCAAAGATCGCTGCGGCCAATTTGTCGGCGACGATGACGTTTTCACCGGGCTTTGCAGACGCATTTTCGGCGACGGAACCGACGGCATAGAGACCATATTCAATCTCAGGATTGAACGCGACCGCGCGATTTTGCGGAATGGTCCAGGGGGTGGTGGTCCATATGACCACTGACGCATCGAGCAAGCTCTCCGGCACCTTCATGCTTGGGACTATATCTCCCACTTGCGACACCACCCCAAACCGCACCCAAACCGTATGGCTGGTATGGTCGTGATATTCGATCTCGGCCTCGGCCAGCGCGGTTTTTTCCACCGGGCTCCACATCACGGGCTTTGATCCCTGATAAAGCGTGCCGTTCATCAGGAACTTCATGAACTCCTCGGCGATCACCGCCTCGGCGTGGTAATCCATTGTCAGGTAAGGATCAGCCCAGTTGCCGGTCACGCCCAGGCGCTTGAATTCTTCGCGCTGGATATCCACCCAGCCTTCGGCGAATTTGCGGCATTCCTGGCGGAAGGCAACCTTGTCGATGCTGTCCTTGTCCTCGCCCTTGGCGCGGTATTGTTCCTCGATCTTCCATTCGATCGGCAGCCCGTGGCAATCCCAGCCCGGCACATAGCGCGCATCGCGGCCCATCATCTGTTGGGACCGCACCACCATGTCTTTCAGGATCTTGTTCAGCGCGTGGCCGATATGCAGATGGCCGTTGGCATAGGGCGGGCCGTCATGCAGCGTGAACGCCTCGCGCCCGGTCTTTTCGCGCAGCCGGTCATAGACGCCGATCCGTTCCCAGCGGGCCAGCCAGTCGGGTTCACGCGCAGGCAGGCCGGCGCGCATGGGAAAATCGGTTTCGGGCAGGTTCAGCGTGTTCTTATAGTCAGGGGTATCGGCGCACATAGGGCGTTGTCCTTGGGCAGGGGAATGCTGGTCAGGGGGCGGCGCGACGGATCAGACGCCTTGTCCCGGCGGCCCTGATGGTCAGGGCGCCGGGTGGCTAATTCGTATCGCGATGGCGAAATGCATATCCATGCGCAGGCTTATAGGGTGCCGCGCGTGGGGGGTAAAGATGCAAGCGGCGGGTCAAAAGCGACAAGGGCAGCGCCCGAACCGAGGGGTGGGTGCGAAGCGCCCGCCCCGTGGGCGCGGTTCGGGCGCTGCCCGGCGTGCCGCCGGGCGGCAATCAAGAATGTCTTGCCGGGCGGATGCCACGCACAGCTCGATCACCCATCGCCCTGCCCGAACAACCCCGTCAACGACCGCTTGACCAGTGCTGTGACCGAAGGCCGACGGGCGCGGACAAAGGGCAGCGGGCGGCAGACCTCGATCGCGGCCACGCCGACGCGGGCGGTCAGCGCGCCGTTGATCATGCCTTCGCCAAAGCGGCGGGATACCTTGGTCAACAGCCCGCCCCCGGCAATGGAATGCAGCATGTCATCGCCCATCGCCACCGCGCCCGTGGCCACCAGATGCGTCAGCACCGCGCGGGTCACGCGCCAACTGCCCAGGGTGCCGGACCGGCCGCCATAGATCTCGGCGATGCGGCGGATCATGCGCAGGTTGGCGGTCAGCGCCGCGATCAGATCGGCCAGCGCCAGCGGCACAAGGGCGGTGACCATCGCGACCTGCCGGGTGGCGGCCTCGACCTCGCGCAACGCGGCCATGTCCAGCGGGGCCAGCAGTTCGACTTCGGCCAGACCCAGCAGGCCGTCGGCATCGAACAGTTCGGCCTTGCGTTCGTCGAACCGTTCGCGGCCCCACGACAGGTCGGGGCGGTTCGCATAAAGAGCCTCCAGCCGGTCGGTGACGCGGCGCGCGGCCCCCAGATCGGCGGTGGCAATGGCGGCGGCGGCGGCCTTGTGCAGCGTATCGACCCGGCGCAACCGGGCAAAGGCGGCCAGTTCCTTGATCGCCACCAGAAGGGCGGCCAGCAGAACCGCACCGACCAGCACCAGCGCCACCATGCCCAGCACCGGGTTGCGCTCAAAGAGGCCCGTCACGAAATTCCACGCCATGACAGATGCCGCAAATCCGATCAGCGACAGCAGCGCCGACCAGAAAAACCGCCCCAGCCGGGACGGCCGCCGCGCCGCCAGCACCGCCATCGTCTGCATGGCCCGGCCCGTGGGCGCATCGGGGGCGGGATCGGGCACCGGCGGCGCATCGGCGGGGGTGACGGGCGATACCGCATTTTCCAGATCAATCAGAACGGGGCCTTGGGTCATCTCAACCTGTCTCCGATCAGAAATTCGGCGGCCCTGTCCAGCCTGATATGCGGCGGGCCTTCGCCCGGTTTCAGCGTCAGGCGGGCGGGCGCGAAATGCATGATGTTATAGTCATCCCCCAGCCAGCCCTGCTGACCCGACCGCGCGGGCGACAGGATGCGCGCGGGATCGTCGGGTAAGGCGCCGGGATAAAGCGCGGCCTGCTTGCCGGTATCCAATAGCGTGCCGCGCACACAATCCAAGCTGCGCCCGTCATGGGTCAGGGTTTCCTCGACCGTGGCGCGCAGAGCGGCGATGGACATCGCCATGGTCTTGGCCCCGGCATAATCGGCGCGATCCTTGGCGTCGCGCACCAGCGCCTGCATGATCGCGGTCAGGCGGGCATGCTGGGAATGATGCAGATGGTCGGCCTTGGTCGCGGCAAACAGGATGTGATCGACCCGGCGCCCTCGCAGCAAAGGCGCCAGCCAGGCATTGCGACCGGGGCGAAAGGCGCCCAGAATATCGGCCATCGCGCGGCGCAGATCCTCGACCGCCTGCGGGCCGGAATGGATCGCGCCCAGCGCATCGACCAGCACCACCTGCCGGTCGATCCGCGCGAAATGGTCGCGAAAGAACGGGCGCACGACCTGACGTTTATAGGCCTCGTACCGGCGGGCAAATTCGCGGCGCAGCCCGCCCCGCCCTGCCCCCTCGGCCATTGGCAGCGGCGCAAAGGTCAGCACCGGCGACCCGGCCAGATCGCCCGGTAACAGGAACCGCCCCGGCGTGCAGTCCGAATATCCGCCATCGCGCGCCGCGCCCAGATAGGCGGTAAAGACGCGCGCCAGCGTCTGGGCCTGCACCTCGTCCAGCTTGGCACCCGGATCGGTGGCGCGGGCCAGCGCCAGAAAATCCACCGCCTGCGGGCGGCTGGCGATCCGGTCCAGCACATCCGCCGACCAGTCGTCATAGGATTTCTCCATCAGCCCCAGATCCAGAAGCCATTCGCCGGGATAATCGACGATATCCAGATGGACCACGCGCGGCCCCGATACCGACCCCAGCAGCCCGCCGCCCTGCACCTTCAGCGACAGGCGCAGTTCGGACACCGCGCGCGTGCTTTCGGGCCAGTGCGGCGTATCGCCGGTGATCGCCGCCAGATGGGTTTCATAATCGAAGCGCGGCACGGTATCGTCGGGCTGGGGTTGCAGATAGGCCGCGCGGATCGCGCCCGTGGCGGCGGCGGCCAGTTGCGGCATCCGGCCCCGGTCCATCAGATTGGCCACCAATGATGTGATGAACACGGTCTTGCCAGCCCGCGACAGCCCGGTGACGCCCAGCCGGATCACAGGTTCGGAAAAGGCCCCCGACACGGACTGGCCGATATTCTCGACCCCGCGCAGCAGACCGTCAGCGATATCGTTCAGTATCAAGCGCGTCCCTCATTCTGTCGCGCCCAAGATAGGCACGGCGCGCCGAATAAACCAGCGCGATTGCCAAATCGCCCCCGGCAGGCTAACCGGACCCATGCCCCGCTATGCGCTGAAAATCGAATATGACGGCGCGCCTTTCGCTGGCTGGCAGCGGCAGGCCGATCTGCCGACCGTGCAGGGCGCGATCGAGGCCGCATTGGCAAAGCTGGAACCCGATCTGCCATCCATTGCCGCCGCCGGGCGCACCGATGCCGGGGTGCATGCGCTGGGTCAGGTTGCCCATTGCGATCTGGCGCAGGACTGGGATCCGTTCCGGCTGTCAGAGGCGCTGAACCATCATCTGAAACCCGCCCCCGTGGCGATTTTGCAGGCCGTGCGGGTTGGCGATGATTTCCACGCGCGCTTTTCGGCGATTGAGCGGCGCTATCTGTTCCGGCTGGTGTCGCGGCGCGCGCCGGTGGTGCATGACAGGGGCCGGGTCTGGCAGGTGCGCCACCCGCTGGACGGGGCGGCGATGCAGGTGGGGGCGGATCACCTGCTGGGGCGGCATGATTTCACGACCTTTCGCGCCGCGCTGTGCCAGGCCGCCAGCCCGGTCAAGACGCTGGACGAATTGCGGGTCGAGGAAATCGCGATACCGCATGGTCAGGAATTCCGGTTTCACGTCCGCGCCCGCAGCTTCCTGCATTCACAGGTGCGCAGCTTTGTCGGCACGCTGGAACGGGTCGGCGCCGGTGCATGGGCACCCCAGGATGTGAAAACAGCGCTGGATGCGCGCGACCGCACCGCCTGTGGCCCCGTCAGCCCGCCGCAGGGATTATATCTGACGGGGGTCGGATATCCGGATGACCCGTTCACGGAATAACGCGCCACCAACGCCCGGGCCGCGGGTTCAGCCCGCCAGCCCGCCCCGGGCCGCGCGATAACTGTCATAGGCGGCGGTCAGCATATCGGTGTCGTTTTCAGTCGGCACCCAGCCCAGATCGCGTTCGGCGGCGGTGATGTCCAGCGTCACTTCCAGATCCGCGATCTCGAACTGTTCTGGGTCCATCGGGGCGACGCCGAACCGGTTCAGCCCGCGCAGCACCGTCTTGACCAGCCCGCCCGGCGTGCGGATCACCCGCGATTTCGACCCGGTGCGGGCGATGAATTCGGTCATCAGTTCATACACGGTGGGCGAATTGGCCGATCCCAGATTGAACACCTTTGACGGGCAGCCCTGATCGGCGGCCAGCACCGAAGCGCGCGCACAATCGGCGACCGACACGAACTGAAACCGCGTCGATCCATCGCCGATCAGCGGCACCGGCAGACCCTTGTCGATCAGCTTGAACAGCTTTTCCAGAATGCCCAGCCGGCCGGGGCCCAGGATCAGGCGCGGGCGCAAGATGGTGCAGTCGATCGCACCGGCCTTGATCAGGGGCGTCAGCATGTCTTCGGCGGCCACCTTGGAGCGGCCATAGGGGCCGAATGGGTGGCGCGGGTGGTGTTCGGGGCGCGGCACGATCAGCGCGGGCCCGTAAACCATGTCGGTCGACCAAAAGACCAGCTTGCGGCAGCCCGCCGATTTCATCGCGCGCAGCACTTCGCGCGTGCCATCCACGGCGCAGATACGGAAATAGGCATCGCGCCCGGTGCGCGGTTCATTGGGGATGATCAGTTTCGATGCCAGGTGATGCACCACATCGCCCGGTTCCAGCCCGACCTGATCCAGAATGCCGGGCACAGACACATCACCGGCGATATTGGTCACACGCGGATCATCCTTTGGCGGGTGCGCCTGGAACGAGTCCGGTAAATCAACCACCACGACATCGCCCTTGTCGCCCGCCAGCAACTGGCGCAGCAATTCGCGCCCAAGAAACCCGTTTCCGCCGATCAGAAGATGTTTCATGGGCCCGGCCTTAGCTTCGCGCGATGATGACCGTGCCAAGCACGATCGTCGCGATACCGATCATCCGTGTCAGGCTCATCACCTCGCCCATGAAGAAATAACCCCAGGCGGCAACGATCACATAGGCCAGGCTGATGAAGGGAAAGGCAAAGCTGACCTCGAAGCGCGACAATGACATCAGATGCGTGCCCATCGACAATGTCATCGTGGCCAGGCCCAGAATGATGAACGGATTGGTGATCGCCCCCAACAACAGATTGCCGATATGCGAGGCCGAGAATTCAGCCTGCCCGACCTTGTTCATTCCCGCCTTCATCAGCAGTTGCGACGCAGCATTCAGGATCACCGTAACGATGATGAAGACGAAGAATTTCGACACTTTTGGGAACTCCGCAGGGGTTATTTCAGGCGCATGTCATTCACGACCGAATGGTCGATCAGGTATTGAAGCTGCGGAATATCGACCAGGACCAGCACGATCACCAGCACTGTCATGAAGCCCACATAGGCCATGAATTTCGGCTCCAGATACAGCTTTTCCGGATTCACCGCCGCCGAGGCCGGTTTCAGTGCGATGCTCATATACCAGGCGAACAACAGCGCAAAGAACGGGAAGGTCAGAATGAATTCGATCTTGTACTTGATCAGGAAGATTCCCAGAAACAGGACCGAGGCCAGCGCATAGAAGAATGCCGACAGGAACAACTTGTTTTCATCGTAATAGCGGAACGAGCGCCGATACAGGCCCGCCCGGTTGGGATCAGCGATTTCGCGATATTCCGAGAACCGCTTGATCGCCATCAGATAGGCCCCGCCCATCCAGTAACTGATCAGCATCGACGACGGCGGCAGCACGATCGTCGACAGCGCCGCCCAGCCCAGCACCAGCCGGATCGGGTTGTTGATCGATTCAGACAATACGTCGATATAGGGCCTGTCCTTGGTGCGGATGGGTTCGACATTGTAGAGAATCCCCATCACCAGCAGCAGCACGCTGGCATACAGGAACATCGGGTTCAGCAGGCTGGCAACACCCAGCCCGACCACCACCAGCAGAACATATTGCAACAGCATATAGGGCAGCTTGATACGGCCCTGCGCCGTGGCGCGCTGCGATTTTGTGGGATGGAAGCGGTCGAATTCCCCGTCGAGGTATTCATTGATCGTGTAATTGGCCGAGGCCACCAGGCAGGTCGACATGAACCCGATCAGCAGGTTGACCAGATGCGCCGATGTCACCTGGTCGTCGATGTAAAAGGCCAGCGCGGCGCCGGGCAGCATGAAGACATTCTTGGTCCAGTGGTCGGGCCGCGCAATAGAGATGTAATCCGCGATCGTTCCGCCCTTGGCCGAAACCGGCGCTGCCTTGTCCGAAAGTTTTGCCCGCGTCACCACCTGCGTTCCTTACCCGAATAAACTGTGCCCGGGGTCGATGTAATATTGACCCGCCGCTTGAATAAACTGTGTTCACCGAACGGGCAGACCATACACCAAAGCCCCGCAAGCCAGAAGCCCAGAGCGGTTTATTTCGCACCTGCGGCAGAGGCCGCGATGCCAAATGGCTACATTCGCACCGGTTCCACCGCATTGGCCTCGCCCCGTCAACAGCATTGCGCCCCACCCTGACGCCGGGCTGCCGGTTCAGCAGACGATTCGCCGAATCGATGTTTCGACGGATCGACCCCGGCAACCGCTTTTCACGGGAAATAGCGGATATTACTGAAAAATTCTCGACGAATCGTGGCATTTTCGCTAGCGATCGTCAGGTCTGGCGCAACCATTACTGCCAGGATCCCCATATCAGAGGGCAGGATGGCACAGGCAGAACAAACCCCCGCGACCGATGGATCGGCACGCCTGATCGGCTGGGCGGCCGTGGTGCTGACGGCCCTGTATTCCCTGGCCGGCATTGTCACGCGGCGCGGCATGGGGCTGGACTTCGCCAATTTCTATGATGCCGGGCAAAAGGCGCTGTATGGACAGTTTGCAGACCTGTTCGACATCCATGCCCAGATCGCCGGCCATGGATGTCGAACAGGTCTGCAAACTGTCCATACAGCGCCTTTTGCCCGGCATCATAGAAATTGGCGAAGTCCAGCCCCATGCCGCGCCGCGT
>NZ_JBSRVX010000004.1:0-45822 GCF_055134745.1 Actibacterium sp. | reverse complement strand
TGATGGAAATCGTCAGCCGCCCCGACATCCGCGGCCCCGAAGAGGCTGCCGCCTATGTCGCCAAGCTGCGCCAAATTCTGCGCTATCTGGGCACCTGCGACGGCAACATGCAGAACGGCAACCTGCGGGCGGATGTGAACGTCTCGGTCTGCCGCCCCGGCCAATATGAAAAATATCAGGCCACCCAGGATTTCAGCCATCTGGGCACGCGGTGCGAAATCAAGAACATGAACTCGATGCGGTTCATTCAGCAGGCGATCGAATATGAGGCCCGCCGTCAGATCGCCATTCTGGAGGATGGCGGCCAGATCGTGCAGGAAACCCGCCTGTATGATCCCGACAAGGGCGAAACCCGGTCGATGCGGTCCAAGGAAGAGGCGCATGACTATCGCTATTTCCCCTGCCCCGACCTGTTGCCGCTGGAGATTGAGCAGGGCTGGGTCGATGATATAAAGGCCTCGCTGCCTGAACTGCCGGACGAAAAGAAGGCGCGCTTCGTGCTTGAATTCGGCCTGTCGGAATATGATGCCAGCGTTCTGACCGCCGACACCGCCAATGCCGCCTATTTCGAAGCCGTGGCCCAGGGCCGCGACGGCAAGCTGGCCGCGAACTGGGTGATCAACGAATTGTTCGGCCGCCTGAAAAAGGAAGAACACGACATCACCGAAAGCCCGGTCACGCCCGCCCAGCTGGGCGGCATCATCGACCTGATCACCAAAGGCGATATTTCGGGCAAGATCGCCAAGGACCTGTTCGAGATCGTCTATACCGACGGCGGCGATCCGGTGCAGATCGTGGAAAGCCGCGGCATGAAACAGGTCACTGACATGGGCGCGATCGAAGCGGCGGTGGATGAGATCATCGCCGCCAACCCGGCCCAGGTCGAAAAGGCCAAGCAGAACCCGAAACTGGCAGGCTGGTTCGTGGGCCAGGTGATGAAAGCCACCGGCGGCAAGGCCAATCCGGCGGCGGTGAATGATATCGTGGCGAAGAAACTGGGGCTATAGGGCCGACGCGGGCAACACCGGCCCGACCCGAAGGGAAAAGAAATGACGTTCCTGCCTTGTCACCTTGGCCGAAATACTCCCGCCAGAGGCATTCGCCGCCCGCAGGGACGCCTTGAAAGTCATGCGCCGAAGGCGCACATCATCAGGTTCCACCATCCCAGACTTACGCGCGGGGCGATTGAATGACACAATATGAATACAGGGTCGTGCCGGCCCCCACCCGATGCGACAAGATCAAGGGCGCGAAAACCACCGCCGATCGTTTTGCCCTGACGCTGGGCGGGCTGATGAATGATCTGGGGCGTCAGGGCTGGGAGTATCTGCGCGCCGAAACCCTGCCCTGCGAGGAACGCCGGGGGCTGACCGGGCGCAGCACCACCGAACAGAACGTGCTGATCTTCCGCCGTGCCCTGCCAGACCCTGCACAAACCCCCGGCGCCAGGCCTGCAATCAAGGCGGAAAACACCGCCCCCCCGCAAAAGCCGGCCGATGGCGATGGTGCCGTGACCCCTGCATTGGGGCCTGCCCGGACAAAAACCGTGCCACCACGGCCCGGCAAGGACATCAAGGCGAAATAATCAACCCTCGACCGTCAGCGCCAGCGCGTGAAGCCGGCCCATCACATCGGCCCCCAGCGCGGCATGCACCGCGCGGTGGCGCGCAAGACGGCCCATCCCGGCAAAACCTGGCGCGCGGATCACGACGCGAAAATGGCTTTCGCCGCCCTCGCGATATCCGGCATGGCCCCTGTGGTTTTCGCTTTCGTCGATCACCTGCAGCATTTCGGGGGCAAAGGCCGCGGTCAGCCTTGTGCTTATCTCGTCAGTCAGCGTCATTTTTTGCAATCACCCCTTCATTCCCCGGCGCAATGGTCTAAACTCTCAGGTCCGAGTCGATAAGGTGCTGACCATGTCCAGAAGCGATCCCTTCGGTTTCGATATATCCGTTTCGTCGGATAAAAAAAAGCGCACGCGCGGCAAGCGCGGCATGTCGGGGGCATTCGAAACCTCGACCCGGCGCTGCGAACATGCCGGCTGTGCCGAGCTGGGCCAGTATCGCGCACCCAAATCACCGGATTCCCTGGATGACTATTACTGGTTCTGCAAGGACCATGTGCGGGAATATAACCTGAAATGGAACTTCTTCACCGGCAGCACCGAAGAGGAATTCGAGGCCCAGATGGAAAAGGATCGCGTCTGGGAACGCGAAACCAAACCTTTTGGCAAACCGTCCGAGGAACAGCGCGCCTGGGCGCGATTGGGCGTCGATGACCCGCATCAGGTACTGGGCGAAAACGCTACGCGCAACCCCGGCAAGGGCGGCGGCACCGCGCGCCGCCTGCCCCCTACCGAACGCAAGGCCCTGGATATTCTCGAAGCCAAGGACCATTGGACCAAGGCCGAAATACGCAAGCAATACAAGTCACTGGTCAAGGATCTTCATCCTGACATGAACGGTGGAAACCGCGCCGACGAGGATCGCTTGCAAGAGGTTGTCTGGGCCTGGGACCAGATCAAGGAAAGCCGCAGCTTTCAGGGCTGATATCGCTGCCCCTCAGGCCGCGTTAAAGACCAGCGATACCCCGTTGATACAGTGGCGCTTGCCCGTCGGCTGGGGCCCATCGTCGAATATATGGCCCAGATGGCTGCCGCAACGGCGGCAATGGGCTTCGGTGCGCACGCCGAACAACGACCGGTCCGGCTTGGTTTCAACGGCGCCATCCAGTGCCTGCCAGAAACTGGGCCAGCCGGTGCCGCTGTCGAATTTCGTCGCCGCATCATAGACCGGCAGGTCGCAGCCCCGGCAGTGGAACAGGCCCGGACGCTTTTCATCGTTCAGCGGGCTTGTAAACGGGCGCTCTGTGCCTTCCTGGCGCATGACCTTGTATTCCAGATCCGTCAGCATCGCGCGCCATTGGGCATCGGTGCGGGTTACCTCGAATGCGCCTTCGGCGGCTGTCAGACGGGTGGCGGACAGGCCCAGCAGGCTGGCCGAGGTCAAAGAAAGAAAGGCTCTGCGTTGCATTGTCATATCCTTTGTAACGTCCCCGCCCGGTCAGTCTGACACAGGGCGGGGATGAAATCCCGGCGCGGGGGGCCTGCGCCGGGAAATGTGATCGTCCCGTGATGTCTTACATCTTGGGCAGCAGCACCGCGTCGATCACGTGGATAACACCGTTGGACTGCTCCACATCAGCGATTGTGACCGTCGCCTTGGTGCCGTTTTCATCTTCCAGAACGATCTTGTCGCCCATATAGCTGGCCTGCAGGGTGCAACCGCCCAGCGTGGGCACAGGATGCTTGCCGCCATCATCCTTGATCATGCCTTGCAAGGCATCGGACATCACGGCCTTGCCCACCACGTGACAGGTCAGGATCTTGGTCAGCATCTCCTTGTTTTCCGGCTTCAGCAGGGTTTCGACCGTGCCGTCAGGAAGGGCGGCAAAGGCGTCATTGGTGGGCGCGAAAACGGTGAACGGGCCGTCGCCAGCCAGCGTATCGACCAGCCCGGCCGCCTTGACCGCAGCCACCAGCGTGGTGTGATCGGCCGAATTGACCGCGTTTTCGACGATGTTCTTGTCGGCATACATCGCGGCACCGCCAACCATCGGATTTTCGGCGAAGGCACCACCGGCGGTCAGGGCCAGGGCAGAAGCGGCGAACAGGGTTTTGACGATTTTCATGGCATGTTCCTCTTATCTTGAACCGGACACCACGTCCGGAGATGCAAGGAGCCACGCGGGCGGCGCGATAAAAGTTGCATCACGCCGGTAACATTGTCTTCACAGGGTCGTGACCGGCCCCAATGCGACCACCGGGCCGGTGGCCTGGCCGGTGGGCGATCCGCCCGGCGGTTCATCGCTGATGGCCAATGTGGCCCCGCCGAACCGGTCGCGCAGATCGGACGGTACAACGATCTGGCCGCGCCGGTCGGCAGGCAGAACACCCAGCGATATCGGGGCCGCCCCGCCGGGGATCAGCCACAATTCATAGTCGCGCCCCTGCGCCGGGGCACCGGCCACGCGGTTGATCTGCAAAACCCCACGCGCTGGATCGAACAGCGCCGCGATCTGGACCGCGCCATCCTGCGCCGCCATCTGCGCCACATAGCGCGTGCCCTCGCCGGTGACGGGCGGCGGTGTCAGCCGGTCGTTCAGCATCAGTGCCAGCACCACGACACCGGCAATCGCCGCCCCGGCCATCCCGCGCCATAAGGTCAGGCTGGACCACAACCCGCGCCGGGCGGGCGCGCCAAACAGGCGCTGCTCCAGCCCGGTCTGCACATGGCGGGGTGGCGAAACTTCGGAAACCTCGCGCGTCAATGGGGTCAGGTCATGATCCCAGCCGCGCACCTCGGCCTGGAGGGCGGGCAGCGCGGCCATTTCGGCCTCAAACGCGCGCCGCTCGGACGCGGTCATCAGGCCCAGCGCATATTCTGCGGCCCGTGTCGCCTCGTCCTCGGTTATGTGTCGCGCATCGGTCATTGGGTCAGGCAATCCCGCAGTGTCAAAAGGCTGCGCCGCAGCCAGCTTCGCATCGTATTGACCGGCACGCCGTGGCGTTCGGCCAGTTCGGCATAGCTGTCACCGTTCAGATAGGCGCCGCGCACCGCGGCGGCCCGGTCGGTTTCCAGCGTATCCAGACAGCCGTCGATGGCCGCCCGTTCAGATGCGGCAACCACTTCGGCCTCGGGATCGGGGCGGGTATCAGCGATCTGTGCCGCCTGATCCAGCCCCGTCGTCATCGCCTGCGCCGCCCGGATCCGGTCGATCGCATGGTTGCGCGCAATCGTGATCAGCCAGGTCATCGGGCTGTAGCCCCCGGCGGAATACCGGTCGGCATTGTGCCAGACCTTGATGAACACTTCCTGCAACGCATCCTCGGCAGTGGCGCGATCTTTCAATATACGGATGCAAATACCAAAAAGTTTCGCCGACGTGTGCGAATACAGTGCCGAGAACGCCGAACGATCCCGCAGGGCCACCCGCGCGATCAGTCTTTCTATATCGGCCGGTGTCGTCTTCATCGTGGCGTGTCTTCCTGTCCTGTGCAGCATAGGCTGGCTTTGCGATGATTGAAAAGGGGCAAAGCCACAGGCCTTCCCCTTGCACCCCTGCGGGATATGTTCCACTAAACATCAAAGGAAAGGCGCAGGCCGCAAAGCGGCGCGCAAGACAGGTCGAAAAAGGCGGACGCAAGCATGGATATACACGCAAAACCCACCGAAGAAGTCTCGGTCCGCGAGGTGTTCGGCATCGACACCAACATGGTGGTCAAAGGATTTGAAGAGCGCACCGAACGTGTGCCAGAATTCGACAGCACCTATAAATTCGATCCCGATACCACGCTGGCGATTCTGGCGGGGTTTTCCCATAACCGCCGGGTAATGATCCAAGGCTATCACGGCACGGGCAAGTCCACCCATATCGAACAGGTGGCGGCCCGTCTGAACTGGCCCTGCGTGCGCGTGAACCTGGACAGCCATATCAGCCGGATCGACCTGATCGGCAAGGATGCGATCAAGCTGAAGGACGGCAAACAGGTCACAGAATTTCAGGAAGGCATCCTGCCCTGGGCCCTGCGCAACCCGACCGCCATCGTGTTCGACGAATATGATGCCGGGCGCGCCGATGTGATGTTCGTGATCCAGCGCGTGCTGGAGGTGGACGGCAAGCTGACCCTGCTGGACCAGAACAAGGTGCTGACGCCGCATCCCTATTTCCGCATCTTCGCCACCGCCAACACCGTGGGCCTGGGCGATACGACGGGCCTGTATCACGGCACCCAGCAGATCAACCAGGGCCAGATGGACCGCTGGTCGCTGGTGGCCACGCTGAACTATCTGTCGCATGATGCCGAAGCGGCGATCGTGCTGGCCAAGAATCCGACCTATAACACCGAAAAAGGCCGCCGCCAGATCAGCCAGATGGTGACCGTGGCCGACCTGACCCGCACCGCCTTCATGAATGGTGATCTGTCCACGGTCATGTCACCGCGCACGGTTATCGGCTGGGCACAGAACGCCACGATCTTCCGCGATGTGGGATATGCGTTCCGGCTGACCTTCCTGAACAAATGCGACGAACTGGAGCGACAGACCGTCGCCGAGTTCTATCAGCGCTGCTTTGATGAAGAACTGCCGGAATCGGCGGCCAGCATGAGCATGGCCTGACCTGTTCGCGCGCCAGGCCTGTTCGGCCGGCGCGCGAACCGTTTACCGATTCAGACGGCGCGCGCCGCCATCGTGGCCTTGGCCCACCAGGCCAGATCATCCAGCATTTCATTCGCGCTGGGGGTCAGCACCGGGGCGACCTCGGACATCGGCGCATCACCACCGCCCAGGGGGTGAACCTTCATCAACTCGCCACCGCCCAGATGCACTGCAGGGCGCAGCGGCACCATCTGCAACTCGACAGCGATGGTGCGCAGATGTTCGATCGCGCGCGCGGCCCCTACGCCGCCATAGCCGAAAGCGGCCATCGGTTTGCGGACCCATTCGTTATAGGCTTGGTCCAGCGCGTTCTTCAATGCACCGGTGATCGAGTGGTTGTATTCCGCCACGATGAAAATATAGCCGTCGAATTCCGCCAGTTTTTGTTGCCATTTCACCGCGCGCGGGTCAGAGCTGGGCATCCATTTGTTCGAGGCGGGCTCATTAAACAACGGCAGGTCGAAATCGCGCAGATCGACCAGTTCGAATTCCATGTCGTCGCGGGCCTGAGCGGTTTCCAACATCCATTGTGCGGGCTTGTCGGCAAAACGGGTGTCGCGGGTCGATCCGATGATGATGGCGATCTTCGGTTTCTGGGTCATGACTGTCTCCGGTCTGGTTGGTTTTGTCCTCTGTTCGATGTTGCCATCCTGCGTGCTGATAGCAAGGCCGCGCTCTGTGCACACGCGCGCAGCGCCTATGCGGCAGTGCAGCAAGATCATTTGCGGCCACGCCGCCCCTTGCCGCCCCGCCCGTCAGATGCTTTATCTTTTGCATGAACAAACCAACCGACAACCCCGCCGATCCGTTCAAGAAGGCCCTGGCCGAGGCAACCCGCGTGCTGGCGGATGACCCCGATCTTGGGGTCAGCTATTCCGTCGATCCGCCGGGGCTGATGGCGGATTCGGTGCGCCTGCCCCAGATCAGCCGCCGCATGACCCGCGACGAGGTTCTGCTGGCGCGCGGCACCGCCGATGCTTTTGCGCTGCGCCACAAATATCACGATACCGCCACCCATGCCCGCTATCTGCCGCAAGGCGAGATGGCGCGCGAGATGTACGAGGCGATGGAAACCGCCCGCTGCGAGGCCGTTGGCGCGCGCACCATGCCCGGCACCGCCGGCAATATCGACACCGTCATCGCCGCCGAAGCCGCCCGCAAGGGCTATGACGGAATCACCCAGGCTTCGGATGCGCCACTGGCCGCCGCCGCGGGCTATCTGGTCCGGCATCTGGCCACGGGCCGCCCCCTGCCCGCCGGGGCACAAAACGTGATGGACCTGTGGCGCGGTTTCATCGAGGAACAGGCTGGCAAGACATTGGAAAGCCTGGGCGGCACATTGTCCGATCAGGCCGATTTCGCGCGCTTCGCGCGGCAGATCATCGCCGATCTGGGGTATGGCGATCAACTGGGCGACGACCCAGACCAGCCCGATGAGGATTCCCAAGACAACGCCGATAACGAAGAAGACGAAGACAGCCCCGACAGCGCGGGCAATGAACCCGACCAGTCCGACGAAGCCGATGCCGACCCCGAACGCGACCAGGACGAAACCATGGACGGCGCCGAGGCGCAGGTTTCGATGGACGACATGGCCGATATGGAAAGCTCGGACGATGTCGAACTGCCCGATGGCGACATGCCGATGGAGCCGACCCCGGCCCCGCACCATTCCGATGCCGATCCCAATTACCAGGTCTATGCAACCGATTTCGACGAAGAGATTGGCGCCGAAGACCTGGCCGAGCCGGCCGAGCTGGAACGGCTGCGCGCCTATCTGGACACGCAGCTTGACCCGCTGAAAGGCGCGGTGGGTCGTCTGGCCAACAAGTTGCAGCGCCGCCTGCAGGCGCAGCAGAACCGCAGCTGGGAGTTTGATCTGGAAGAAGGCATTCTGGATGCTGGCCGTCTGGCCCGTGTGGTGGCCAACCCCACCACGCCGCTGTCGTTCAAGGTGGAAAAGGATACCGAATTCCGCGACACAGTGGTCACGCTGCTGTTGGACAATTCGGGATCAATGCGCGGACGCCCGATTTCGATTGCGGCGATCTGCGCCGATATTCTGGCGCGCACGCTGGAACGGTGTCAGGTCAAGGTGGAAATCCTGGGCTTTACCACCCGCGCCTGGAAAGGCGGGCAATCGCGCGAACGCTGGCTGGCAGAGGGCCGCCCGCAACAGCCCGGCCGGCTGAACGATCTGCGCCATATCGTCTATAAACAGGCCGATGCGCCGTGGCGCCGATCGCATCTGAACCTGGGCCTGATGATGAAAGAGGGCCTGCTGAAGGAAAACATCGACGGCGAGGCGCTGGAATGGGCGCATCGACGCATCACCGCCCGCCACGAGGCGCGCAAGATCCTGATGGTGATCTCGGACGGGGCGCCGGTGGACGATTCAACCTTGTCGGTCAACCCCGCGAATTATCTGGAAAAACACCTGCGCGATGTGATCGCCATGGTCGAGCGGCGCAAGGCTGTGGAATTGCTGGCCATCGGCATCGGGCATGATGTGACGCGCTATTACAGCCGCGCGGTGACGATCACCGATGTCGAACAACTGGCCGGGGCGATGACCGAACAACTGGCCAGCCTGTTCGATTCCAATCCGCGGGCGCGGGCACGCATGATCGGCATTCGGCGCGCCAGTTGACCGAAGACGCCTTCGGCGAGAGTATTTTTGCCAAGAAGATGGGCCAGACGATCATGTTTCAGACCTTTGACAGCCCGACCCGCCCTGCAGACGGCCCGCCCCGGCTGTCCCGCCTGCGGGCAGAGATGGCGCGCCGGGGGCTGGACGGGTTTCTGGTGCCGCGCGCCGATGCGCATCAGGGGGAATATGTGGCGCCGCGCGATGACCGGCTGGCCTGGCTGACCGGCTTTACCGGATCGGCCGGTTTCGCGGTGGCGCTGGCCGACCGGGCGGGGGTGTTCATTGACGGGCGATACCGGGTTCAGGTCAAGGCACAGGTCGACGGGGCGACCTTCACGCCGGTGCCCTGGCCCGAAACCGGGCTGGCGGACTGGCTGCGCGAGGCCTTGCCCGATGGGGGCACCGTGGGCTTTGATCCGATGCTGCACACGTTCGAGCAGATCGACACATTGGTGCAGGGGCTGAAAGGCAGCGGCATCACCCTCTCGGAAACCGACAACCTGATCGACCGAATCTGGGATGACCAGCCCGGCCCGCCCATGGGCGCGATCACCGCCCATCCCGATGCCCTGGCCGGGGCCAGTTCCGCCGACAAGCGCGCGGCGGTTGCCAACCAGTTACGGCAGGCCGGGCAACGTGCGGCGGTTCTGAGCCTGCCCGATTCCATCGCCTGGCTGCTGAACATCCGCGGCAGCGATATCGCGCATAACCCGGTGCCGCACGCCTTTGCCATCCTGCATGACGATGCGCGCCTGACGCTGTTCACCGAACCGGCGAAATGCGACGGCGATCTTGTGGCACATCTGGGGCCGCAGGTGACGCTGCGCCCGCCCGCGGCTTTCGGGCCCGGCCTGCGCAGCCTGACCGGCCCGGTGCGGGTGGACCGCGCCAGCGCGCCCTTCTGGGTGGCGGGCCAACTGGCCGAGGCCGGTGTGGATATGGCATGGGGGCAAGACCCCTGCATCCTGCCCAAGGCGCGCAAGACCAGCGCCGAGATTGCCGGCACCCAAGAGGCGCATTTGCGTGACGGCGCGGCAATGGTCGAATTTCTGGCCTGGCTGGCGATCACGGCGCCGGGCGGGCGGCTGACCGAGATCGACGTGGTGACCGAACTGGAACTGGCGCGCCGGGCAACCAATGCCCTGCGCGAGATCAGTTTCGACACCATCGCCGGCAGCGGCCCCAATGGCGCCATCGTGCATTACCGTGTTACCCGCCAGACCAACCGCGAGATCGCCAAGGGCGAATTGCTGTTGATCGACAGCGGCGGGCAATATGTCGATGGCACCACCGATATCACCCGGACCGTGGCGGTGGGCGATATCGGCGACGAGGAAAAGCGCTGTTTCACCCGTGTGTTGCAGGGCATGATCGCCGTATCGCGCCTGCGCTGGCCCAAGGGGCTGGCCGGACGCGATCTGGATGCGCTGGCGCGTTATCCGCTATGGCTGGCCGGGCAGGATTACGACCACGGCACCGGGCATGGCGTGGGGGTGTATCTGAGCGTGCATGAAGGCCCCCAGCGGCTGTCGCGCCTGTCCGAAGTGCCGCTGGAGCCGGGCATGATCCTGTCGAACGAGCCGGGATATTATCGCGAAGGCGCGTTTGGCATCCGCATTGAAAACCTGATCGTGGTGGAACCGGCCCCCGTCCTGCAGGGCGGGGACGACCGGGCGATGTTGCGCTTTGCAACACTGACCTGGGTGCCGATCGACCGGCACTTGATCCTGCCCGACATGCTGTCGGCGGGCGAGCGCGACTGGCTGAACGCCTATCACGCACAGGTGGCCGAAAAGATCGGGCCGCGCGTGTCGGTGCCTGCCCGGCAATGGCTGAAGGATGCGACCGCGCCGATCTAGCCATGGTTGCGAAAGCCGGGCCGGGGGCTGGCCTTTGTTACACGGAAATGTCATTAAGCTGCGTCTAGTATGGACGGGCTTCGACTGGGGGTATTGGAATATGGCCGATCACATTACAATCCGCACTGCGCCGGGCAAATGGGTGGTGCGTGCCGGGGGTGCGGTTCTGGGCGAAAGCACCCAGGCGCTGGAGTTGAGCGAAGGCGACATGGCCCCCGTGATCTATTTTCCGCGCGCCGATATCGCCATGGCGTTTCTGGACCGGACCGCGACCAGCACGACCTGCCCGCACAAGGGCGTGGCCAGCTATTATTCCATCGAGACCAAAAGCGTGACAATCAAGGATGCCGCCTGGTCCTATGAAGATCCCCGGCCGGAAATGGCGCGCATCAAGGATTACCTTGCGTTTTACGCCACTGACCGGGTCGCGGTCGAACAGCTGTAAATCAGGAATGTTCCTCGGCTGCGATGGCGGCCAGGGCGCGGTTATAGGCGGTCAGTGCATCGACATGGAACAGCGCGCCCAGCAGCGTGGCCGGGGCGTCATCGGTGGCGGGCGCCACGACCGGAATAAAGCTGTGGCCGGTTTCCTCGAACAGCGGCAGGGCGGTATCCAGCGTGGCGCGCGGGTTCAGGAACACGCCCTGCTCCATCAGCGCCAGGCATCCCTCGCGCGAGGCCGCGTCGGGGGCATCCGCCGCCCGCATCACCACCGAGGCCCGATACAGCGACAACAGATAGGCCTGCGGCCCGGCGGCAAGATGTTTGCCGCTGCGCTCCAGTTGCGTCAGGAAAAACGAACGGTGCACCAACCGCGAGGCCAGCGCCGTGGACAGCGACACCGCCACCATCACCGCCAGCCCGGTGCGCCAGTCGCCGGTCAGTTCGAACACGATCAGCGTGGTTGAAATCGGCGCGCCCAGCACCGCCGCCGCCACCGCCCCCATGCCCGCCAGCGCATACAGCGTTTCCGACCCAGAAATATCGGGGAACAGCGATGTCGCCACGATGCCGAAGGCCAGCCCCGACAATGCCCCCATCATCAGCGCGGGTGAAAACACGCCGCCGCCCATCCGGCCGGCCATGGTGATGGCCACCGCCACCGCCTTGACCAGCGCCAGCACGATCAGGTTCCAGAACAGCAACTGGCCGCTCAGCGCCGCCGATGTGGTTTCATAGCCGACGCCGATGATATGCGGAAAATAGATCGCGATTGCGCCCAGCATCGCGCCAGATACCGCCGGGCGCAGCCAGCGCGGCATATGTGTGGCGTCCTGCACGTAATTGCCCAGATCATCGGCCCAGAAGATCGCACGCATCAGCGCCACCGCCACCAGCCCCGACATGATGCCCAGCAACAGGAACGCCGGCAGTTCGACATAGACGATCAGGCTGCTGTCACCCGGCAGGATGAATTCGGGAAGGTCGCCCAGTGTCAGGCGCGAAATCACGGTGCCCGCGACCGATGCGATGACGATCGGCGCAAAGGCATGCACCGCGAAATGGCGCAGCACCACCTCAAGCGCGAACAGCGCCCCGGCGATCGGCGCGTTGAACGATGCCGAAACGGCCGCCGCCACCGCACATCCCATCAGGTCGCGCCCGGTCATGCCATCGGCCCCGATCCGTTCGGATACCCAGGATGATATCGTGGCCGCCAGATGCACCACCGGCCCCTCTCGCCCCGATGACCCACCCGAGGCCAGCGTGATCAGCGATGCCAGCGCCGAGGCGATACCGGCCTTCTGTTCGACCCGCCCGTTATGCAGCGCCGCCCCTTCGATCACATCGGCCACCGTGCGCACCCGCCCGTCATCGGTGAACAGGTTCAGGATCACCCCAACCGCCAGACCGCCGACGATGGGAATGGCCAACACCCAATACCATGGCAGATCGCGGGCAAAACTGTTCAGCATCCGCGGGTCTTCGACCCCGTAAAGCGCATGTTGCAGCACGCCGATACCCAGCCGGAACCCCATCGCCGCCAGCCCTGCCGCGATGCCGATCAGCAAGGCGATGAACCAGAATTGCAGTTGCGTCGGCCCCTTTTGGCGCATCACGCGCCAGCCCTGCGCCAGTTCGGCACGTGCGGCCTGCAGATGCGATGCCAGAAACCCGGTCAGCCGTTCGCCCAAGGCGCTGTCTTTCCTTCGGGCAGGGTTCGCCGCATGCCGCCCTGCCGCCCGTCAGGCAAGGCCCGGCATCCCAGTTCTAGGCGATCAGCGGCGCGGCGCAAAGCCCGCTGTTGCCGCGCCCTGTGCGCCCGCACGCAAAACCGCGCCGGGGTTCAGGATGCCGGCCGGATCAAGGGCCGCCTTGATCGCGCGCATCGCCGCCAGCTTGGTCGGGTCGCCATACTGTTCCAGATCGGCCACCTTCAGCCGACCGATCCCATGTTCGGCGCTGACCGATCCGCCCATTTCATGCACCAGATCATGCACGCATCCGGTAACGGCGCTGCGCAGCGGGTCATACTCCGCCCGGCCCCGCCCCGCCGCCGGGAAAATGTTGTAATGCAGGTTGCCATCGCCCAGATGGCCAAAGCAGTTGATGCGAAAATCACCGATCTGCGCCAGGGCCGCGCCCGCCTGAATGATGAAATCCGGGATCGCCCCCAGCGGCAAGGACACATCATGCGAGGCCACCGCCCCGATATGGCGATTGGCCTCGGGGATGGATTCGCGCAACTGCCACAGGGCGGCGTGCTGCGCGCCGGACTGGGCGATGATGCCATCGCTGACCAGCCCGGCCTCGGCGGCCTCGGAAAACAGGGCGTCCAGTTCGCCGGCCGGGTCTTGCCCCTGCCCCAGGCCCAGATCGATCAGTACCATCCAGTCGGGGCGCGCGGCAAAGGGCTGGCGGATATCGGGCATGGTTTCGGCCAGAAATTCCAGCCCCATCCGCCCGATCAATTCAAACGCGCTCAGCCCCGGCCCGATGCGCCGCCCGGCCATGGCCAGCAGTTCAAGGGCCGCAAGCGGGCTGTCGACCACGATCAGCGCGGCCCCCGTCGCCACCGGGCGCGGGTGCAGCTTCAGCGCGGCGGCGGTGATGATGCCCAGCGTGCCTTCGGACCCGATCAGCAGATTGCGCAGGTCATAGCCGGTATTGTCCTTGCGCAGCCGTGTCAGCCCGTGCAGCACCGACCCATCGGCCAGAACCGCCTCGACCCCCAGACACAGATCGCGCGCATTGCCATAGCGCAGCACATTGACCCCGCCCGCATTGGTGGCCAGCAACCCGCCGATCCGCGCCGACCCTTCAGAGGCCAGCGACAGCGGGAACAGCCGGTCGGCCCCGGCCGCATCGGCCTGCACATTGGCCAGAACCGCGCCCGCGCCCGCCAGCGCCACGTTTTCTTCGGGCAGCACCGTGATGCTGTTCATACGTTCCAGCGACAGGATCACCGCTGCGGGGCCATCCGGCATCACCTGCCCGCCCACCAGCCCGGTGCCGCCGCCAAAGGGCACGACCCCCACCCGCGCGGCATTGCAGGCGCGCAGGATGGTTGCAACCTGATCGGTATCGGCGGGTGCCAGAACCAGCCCGCCCTGCCCCTGATACCGCCCGCGCGGCTCTTCCAGATAGGCGGGCGTCAGCGGGCGAAACGCCGCCTGGGGCAAGGCTTCGCGCAGGGTGTCGGCAAAATCAGGGGTGACGGGGTTCAGGCTCATGCCTCCTTCCTGCCCCGCCGGGCGCGAGCGTGCAAGCCCGCTATTGCGGCGGGCGCAACAATGCCGGTTCCAGCACCATAACCGTCGGGCGTTGCGGCAGGCTGCGCAGCGAAACCTCCGCAAAGCTTGCCCCGGGCCTGTCAATGGCGAAGTCCGCCGAAATGTCCGCCACAAAACGATCAAGCGAGACTTCGCTGAACCAATGCATCGGAATGACGACCGAGGCGCGCAGCCGGGTCAGGACCTTGACCATCGTCGGCAGATCCAGCGTCAGGCCGCCATCGACCGGCGCCATGACCACATCCAGCCGACCAAGGGCAGCATATTGCGCGGGGTCAGGTTCGTGATGCAGATGGCCAAGATGGCCGATGCACAGGCCGGCGGCCTCGAAGACAAAAATGGAATTGCCGTTCTGGCGAATGGTCGCGCCACCGGCGCCGCGCACATCGGTTGGCACGTTGCGTATCAGCATCTCGCCCAGATCAAGGTAATGGTCGGCGGCCGCGCCATCCGTGGCCCAGCCCTGCAGGACATGGGGGATGGCCGGGTCGGGCACCGAAGTCCAGTGGCTGGAATGGGCGTTATTCATGGTCACGACATCGGGAATGAAATCCGCCGTGCCCAGAAACCCCGTGAAATCGGTGGCCACCCGCAGCCCCCCGGCAGTTTCGATCACGAACATCGAATGATCGACATAGTTGATCCGCACCGTATCGCGGTCAAGGGGCGCCCCGAAACTGGCATTATGAAGGTATTCAATGCCCGGCGCGGCATCCGCCAGCGCGATGCAATGGCTTGGCACACGGTCCTGTGCGGCCGCCGAACCGGCCAACACTGCAAAGACAAACGAAAGGCGAACCATCCCGACCCCCGGTTTTCCAGATCAGATGATAGCACGTTTTTTCGACTATCCAGCGATCATCAGCCGATTTCGGTCCGGCCCCGCCGGTCGCTGCGAAGATTGGCGTAAAGCACATGGTTGCGCCAGCGCCCGTTGATCTGAAGATAGCTTTGCGCAACGCCTTCATATTTGAAGCCGCATTTTTCCAGAACCCCGCGCGATGGGGTGTTTTCCGGCAGGCAGGCCGCTTCGACCCGCGACATATCCAGCACGTTAAAGGCATGATGCACGACAGCCTGGATCGCTTCGCGCATATATCCGTGCCGGGCATATTCCTGCCCGACCCAATATCCCAGCGTGCCCGCCTGGGCCGGTCCGCGCCGGATATTGTCCAGCGTGATCGCCCCCAACAACGCCTGATCGTCGCGCCGGATAAGGAACAGCGGCACGGCGGTGCCGCCCGCCAGCGCCCGCTGCGCCCAGTAAACCCGATTGGTGAACGCCTTGCGCGACAGGTGATCCGCGGCCCAGGAGGGTTCCCACGGAACAAGAAAATCACGGCTGGCCGCGCGCAGCGTGGTCCAGGGCGTGAAATCGGAATGCAGGGGCAGGCGCAGCGTCATCCGCTCGGTCTCGATCCGGACCTTTCGCCGCCGTGACAGCATCAGGCCGCAAGCCTGCCTTGCAGATCTGCCAGATGCGGCGCATGCGCGACCGGCCCATAAAGCGCCAGCGCCGCCTGCCCGCCGGTGACCAGCGCGCCTGCAAAATTGCGCACATCATCGGTCGTCACCGCATCAATACGCGCAATGGTTTCTTCCAGTTCCGGCACGCGGTCCCAGATCGCCACCAGCCGCGCCAGCCGTTCGGCGCGCGATGAGGGGCTTTCCAGCCCCATCAGCAGCCCGGCCTTCATCTGGGCGCGGGCGCGGGCCACCTCGGCCGCCGACATGTCCTGGGCAGAGCGGGTCAGTTCGGCCATGGTGATATCTGTCAGCTCGGCCAGTTGGCCCTCGCTGGTGCCGGCATAGAAGGTGATCAACCCGGTATCGGAATAGGCCCCGGCCTGGGCGAAGATCGAATAACACAACCCGCGCTTTTCGCGCACTTCCTGAAACAGGCGCGACGACATGCCCCCGCCCATCGCATTGGCAAAGATCTGCGCGGCATACATCGACGGATCGCGATATCCCGGCCCCTCAAAGGCCAGCGCGAAATGCACCTGCTCCAGCGGCTTGATCGCCCGCTGTTCGCCCCCGACAAACCGCGCCGGGCTGGCCTTGTGATGGCCCGCGGCGGGCAGATGGCCGAACAGGGCTTCGGCCAGGCGCACGATCTCGGCGTGATCCACGGCACCCGCCGCAGACAGGATCATCTGGTCGGGGGCATAATGTTCGCGCACGAACCCGTACAGATCCTCGCGCGAGAACCGGCTGACACTTTCCGACGGGCCCAGAATGGTTCGTCCAAGCGCCTGATCGGGAAAGGCCGCCTCTTGCAGCCAGTCGAACACCACATCGTCGGGCGTATCCATCACCTGCCCGATTTCCTGCAGGATCACGCCCCGCTCCACCTCTATCTCGGCGGGATCGAATACCGGGTTCAGAACAATATCGGCGATCACATCCAGCGCCAGCGGCACATCGGCCTCCAGCACACGCGCATAATAGGCGGTCATCTCGCGGCTGGTATAGGCGTTGATATAACCGCCCACATCCTCGATCGCCTCGGCGATCTGCAAGGATGTGCGCCGCGCGGTCCCCTTGAAGGCCATATGTTCCAGAAAATGCGCGATGCCGTTCTGTTCGGGCCGTTCATGGCGGCCACCGGCTGTCACCCAGATGCCAAGCGAGGCCGATTTCAGCCCCGGCATCTGTTCGGTTACGATACGAAATCCATTGGATAGCCTGTGAAGCTCTACGCTCAAGCGCGACGCCTTTCTTTTATGGTGGCCTCGATCACCGCCAGATCATTGGCGATGCGGGTCATCCGTTCCGGCCTGTCATACAGGTCGGCCATCCGATTTGGAAGGGGCGGGCGTTTGGCGGTTGCCGCCTCGACCGCGCCGGGGAACTTGGCCGGATGGGCGGTGGCCAGCGTGACCATCGGCACCTGCCCCAGATGTTCGCGCGCCACCTTGGCCCCCACGGCGGAATGCGGGCACAGCAACTGCCCCGTTTCGGCAAAGATATCGCGGATCGTGGCGCCGGTTTCCGCCTCGGATGCGCGGCCCGATGCGAACAGACCCTGCAATCGCTGCAATGCGCCCTGGCTGATCTTGAAGCCGCCCGTGGTTTTCAATTCATCCATCAACTGCGCCACCGCCGCGCCGTCGCGATCATAGACATCGAACAGCGCACGCTCGAAATTCGATGACACCTGAATATCCATCGACGGGCTGATCGACGGCTGCACGCCTTGGGTGACATAACCACCCGAAGACAGCGCCCGGTGCAGAATGTCGTTTTGATTGGTCGCCACCACCAGCCGGTCAATCGGCAACCCCATGCGGCGCGCGATATAGCCCGCGAAAATATCTCCGAAATTGCCCGTGGGCACCGTAAAGCTGACCAGGCGATGCGGCGCGCCCAGGCTGACCGCGGCGGTGAAATAATACACCACCTGCGCCAGAACCCGCGCCCAGTTGATCGAATTGACACCGGCCAGCCCGACAGCATCGCGAAAGGCGAAATCGTTGAACATATCCTTAACGGCGGCCTGACAATCGTCGAAATCGCCGTCCAGCGCCAGCGCATGCACATTGTCCTCGCTCGGCGTGGTCATCTGGCGGCGCTGCACCTCGGATACGCGGCCATGCGGAAACAGGATGAACACATCGACATTGCTCAGCCCGCGAAACGCCTCGATCGCCGCTGATCCGGTATCGCCCGATGTCGCCCCCACGATCGTCACCCGCTTGCCCGACCGCGCCAGCGAGGCCTGGAACAGCTGCCCGATCAGCTGCATCGCGAAATCCTTGAACGCCAGCGTCGGCCCGTGGAACAGCTCCAGCAGAAAATGATTGGACGCCAGTTGCACCAGCGGCGCACGGGCAGCATGGCCGAACCCGGCATAGGCCCGCGCGATGATGGCGCGAAATTCCGCGTCGCTGAAAGCATCGCCGATATAGGGGCGCATCACCGCAAAGGCCGCCTCCTCGTATGACACCCCCGCCAGCGCGGCAATGTCATCCGCCGCCATCTGTGGAATGGTTTCCGGCACATACAGCCCGCCATCGCGGGCCAGCCCGGTCAGCATCGCCTCTTCAAAGCTCAGAACCGGGGCTGCCCCCCGGGTGGAAACATATCGCATAGACCTGCCCTTCAGACGGTTTTACGTCTGATACGCCAGACCAGCAGCCCTGTCATCCCCGCCCAGACCAGCGCCAGCGAAAACCAGGTGATCGCATATTGCAGATGATCGTTCGGAATTCCGGCCGTATCGACCGGCTGCGCCAGCAGCCCCTCGATGGCAGGCGTCACCTCGCGCGTCACGATCAGCACCGGCTCCGTCCCCAGCACGGCCGCCATATTGGTCACGTCCCGGGCAAACCACAATTCCTTTTCCAGATCGGGCGCGGGCGTAAAACGGTCCACCTCCTCGGGCCAGTGCAGATTGCCCAGAACCGTCACCACCGCCCCCTGCAGGTCCGGCAGCACCGCCTCTTGCGGCAGAAATCCCAGATCGACCATCACCCGCCGCCCGTCGCCCAGCACAAAAACCCGGATGATGCGATGCCCCGGCCCGATATCGCGCAGACTGCCCAGAACCTGCAGCCCGTCCCCGATCAGCCCCTCGGCGCGCACGGGCAGATACTTGTCGCGCTGCGGATCGGGCGCGGCGGGCACGGCAACCAGCGCCGCACCGATGCGGGCCTCGATACCGGCCAGCATCTGCTGCTTCCAGTCCAGCCGCTGCAATTGCCAGACCCCCAGCGCCACCAATATCGCAATACCGCCCAGGCCCAGCAACAACGGAAAAGTCAGGCGCTTCATTCTTGCTTCCCTCTATTGCAAAAGGCGCGGGAATGTCCCGCGCCCTTATCGCTTATCCTTGGCCAAATACCCGCGCCGCAGGCACCGGCCCTTAGGGCCGGTTATGCACCGCCCCAGACATAGATCGCGGCGAACAGGAACAGCCAGACCACATCGACGAAATGCCAGTACCAGGCGGCAGCCTCAAAGCCGATATGGCTTTCGGGGGTGAAATCGCCCCGCATGACCCGGATCAGGCAGACAAACAGGAAGATCGTGCCGATGATCACATGCGCGCCGTGGAACCCCGTCGCCATGAAGAAGTTCGCGCCATAGATATTGCCGGCGAAACCAAAGGCTGCATGGCTGTATTCATAGACCTGGAAGAATGTGAACAACACCCCCAGCACAATGGCCAGGATCAGCCCGTTACGGATATCCTTGCGGATATTGCCATGCACCAGGGCATGATGCGCCCAGGTTGCCGCCGCGCCCGAACACAGCAGGATCAGCGTGTTGATCAGCGGCAGATGCCAGGGGTCGAAGGTTTCAATGCCGGCAGGCGGCCAGACACCATCCATCGCCGGGCTGTCGGGGCCCATGGGGTAAAGCGCGTGTTTGAAAAAGCTCCAGAACCAGGCGGCAAAGAACATCACTTCGGACATGATGAACAGGATGAAGCCATAGCGCAGACCGATGCGCACCACCGGTGTGTGATCCCCGGCCTTGTTTTCGCGGATCGTCTCGCCCCACCAGCCGAACATCACATAGGCCACACCGGCAAAGCCGATCAGCAGCACCCAGGGGCCACGGTCATGAAAGAACATGACCGCGCCGTAAAGCATGACAAAGGCCGCAACCGCCCCGGCAAAGGGCCATATTGACGGGTTGATGATGTGATAATCGTGGTTCTTTTCGTGCGCCATATGCTGTTCCCCCGTCAAAGACGTTAGTTAACGGTTGTTGTTTGACCCTGTTCCGCGTCCAGTTTTGCCTGGGCATCGTCGGGCATGTCGGTTTCGTGGAAAGTATAACTCAGCGTGATCGTGTGAACAAACTTCGCCTCGCGGTCCTGAACGATTTCGGGATCGACATAGAAGGTAACCGGCATCTGCACCCGCTCGCCCGGTTGCAGCACCTGCAGCGTAAAGCAGAAGCAGTCGATCTTGGTGAAATAGCCGCCCGCCGAATAGGGTGTCACATTATAGCTGGCCTGCCCGGCGATGGCATGATCGGTCGGATTATAGGCTTCGTAGAAGGCAAGCCCGGTCTCGCCGATGCGCAGCTTCATGGTGCGCTGCACCGGCTTGAATTGCCAGGGGAAGTCCCTCTCGACCGATCCGTCAAAGCGGATGGTGATATAGTCGTCCAGAACCTTGTCCGAACCCGCCGCAGCGGTCGCCGTCGTGCCGCCAAAGCCGGTCACCTTGCAAAACAGGCTGTAGGCTGGAACCGCGATCCAGGCCAGCGCGGCCATGACGACGACCACGCCAACCAGTTGCAGAACGGTTTTCGACTTGTTGTCGCGCATCATTCCCCCTGTCCGGCAATCGGTGCGGACTGAACGGCACGCCCCTTCACACCCATCGGATCTTCCTGCGACACCTTGACGATGGTCAGCCCGAAGACCAGCGCCACGAACAGGCCCAGCACCGCGCCCAGCCCCATATTCCGGCCAAAGCGGCGCTTGTGCAGCTCATGTTCCTCGCGAAAGGCCATCACCAGCCCCCCAGGCCGAAATCGGCCAGCCCAGACTGGACCATCAGCGCCACGAAATGCAGGAACAGATAGACCAATGACAGGCGGAAGAACCGCCGCTCGGCAGCGTAATTGTCAGCCTCGGCTGCGGCCTCGTCCCGACGCCAGACACGCACCGCCCCGATGACAAAGGCCAGGTTCAAAACGACCGAGGCCGCCAGATAGACCGGCCCGCCGATCGAGGTGACCGCCAGCCCCAGCGCCACCGGCGCCAGCAGCAGCGTATAGGCCAGGATATGCCCGCGCGTCACGCGCCGCCCATGGGTGACCGGCAGCATCGGCACCCCGGCACGGGTATAATCATCGTTCATGAACAGCGCCAGCGCCCAGAAATGCGGCGGCGTCACATGAAGACCAGCGCGAACATCAGAACGCTTTCGATGCTGACCCCGCCCGTTGCGACAGCCCAGCCGATCATCGGAGGAAAGGCGCCAGCCGCCCCGCCGATCACGATATTCTGCGGCGTCCGCCGCTTCAGCCAGATCGTATAGATAACCGCATAGAAAAAGATCGTGAATGCCAGCAATCCGGCGGCAAACCAGTTGGCCGCCAGCCCCAGCATGGCCACGGATATCCCCGACAAGGCCAGCCCCAGCGCCAGCGCGTCACCGGGGGAAACCCGCCCCGCGGGGACCGGACGGCGCGCGGTGCGTTTCATCACCGCGTCGATATCGGCATCCCACCACATGTTCAGCGCCCCCGAGGCACCGCCACCGATCGCGATGAACAGGATCGAAATGGCCGCAATGACCGGATGCACCGATACCGGCGCCACGAACAGTCCGGCCAGCGCCGTGAAGACGACAAGCGACATCACCCGCGGCTTGAGCAGCGCCACGAAGTCGCCAAAGCTGGCCTCGTCGGCGGGCCCGAAGACTTGGCTCGTATCGGTCATGCCTGTGCTCCTGTCCACAGCGGGGGCCGGGCGGGAATGCCCCGCCCGCGCGACCCTATTGCGCCGAGGCGACGGTCACGTTTTGCGGCACGCCGGCAAATTGCGCCCGTGCGCGAACCAGCCAGGCGTCGTATTGCGCCGGGGTCACGGCCTTGACCGTAATCGGCATATAGGCGTGATCCTTGCCGCACAATTCCGAACATTGCCCGAAATAGATGCCTTCCATGCCTTCGTCGACCTTGAACCACATTTCAGCCAGGCGCCCCGGAACGGCGTCCTGCTTGACACCGAAGGCGGGCATCGCCCAGGAGTGGATCACGTCCGAACCGGTCACCTGAATGACGACATTCCTGCCAGTCGGCACCACCATCGCGGTATCGGTTGCCAGCAGATACTGATCGGGGGTGTAGCCATGGGCGGCCAGTTCGTCTTTTTGCAACAGATAGCTGTCGAAGACGAATTCCTGATCGGGATATTCATAGGTCCAGTACCACTGGTTGCCGGTGATCTTGATGGTCACGTCGGCCTCGGGAATTTCCAGTTGCTTGAACAGAACCGGCAGCGAGAACGCACCGATGAACACCAGAATGATGATCGGAACGATGGTCCAGGCCACTTCGATCGGCGAATGATGGGTGAAGGTGGCCGGAGTCTTGTTCATCCGGCCGTTGTAACGCAGGATCACGATCGCCAGCAGCAACACCACGAATGCGGTGATCGCGGCAATGATAACAAGGATCATGTTATCCAGTCCATGCATGTCGCGGGCCAGTTCGGTTGCGGCCGGCTGATAGCCCATCGCGCCCTGTGTCGGCTGCCCGATCACCTTAAGCCCGTTCAAACCATCCTGAGCCATTGCCGCACTGGCCATAAGGCCCGTTGCACCTGCGGCCCAAAGGCCTGAAAGCAAAGTCGAAATCCGCATATCCATTCCCTGTAGCAAGGCGACCCGAAGCCGCCGAACGAAACCCGCTGACCGGAATCCCGTTGTGTTCCCGGCCCCAAAAACCATATTAGTGCGGATGAAACAAGCCATTGTTGTTGCGGCATAGGGCCGCGATTTGATCCACATCAATGCCGCAGATCGGAAATTCCCATGACGGATACCAGATTCTCGCCGTTCGACAATATGTTGGACCAGCAGGCCGCGCTGAAAGTGCTGCGTGGCGCCACCGCCGGGGCCGAGGACGGAGAACTGTTTCTGGAGCGCAGGCGATCGGAATCGCTGGTCTTTGACGACGGGCGCCTGAAAACCGCCAGCTATGACGCATCCGAAGGGTTCGGCCTGCGCGCGGTCCGGGGCGAGGCCGCCGGTTACGCACATTCGACCGAGATATCGGAAACAGCCCTGAAACGCGCCGCCGAAACCGTGCGGCTGGCGGTGGGCGATGGGGGCGGCGTGATGGCGCCCGGCCCGCAGCCGACCAACCGGCGCCTGTATACCGACGCCGATCCGATTGCCGGCGCGGGTTTTCCGGTCAAGATCGAAACCCTGCGCGAAATTGACGCCTTCGCCCGCGATCTGGACCAGCGCGTGGTGCAGGTTTCGGCGACGCTGGCCGCCTCTTTGCAGGAAATCTGGATTCTGCGCCCCGACGGGCAGTTGCTGCACGATACACGCCCCATGACCCGGCTGAACGTCTCGGTCATCGTCGAGGATGGCGGACGGCGCGAAAGCGGCGGGCATGGCGGCGGCGGGCGCAGCGGGCTGGACGGGCTGATCGACCCCACCCACTGGCAGGATACAACGCGCGAGGCCCTGCGCATCGCACTGGTCAATCTGGATGCCGTCCCCGCCCCCGCCGGTGTGATGGATGTGGTGCTGGGCGCCGGCTGGCCCGGCATCCTGCTGCACGAGGCCGTGGGCCACGGGCTGGAGGGCGATTTCAACCGCAAGGGCACATCGGCCTTTGCCGGGCTTATGGGCCAGCAGGTGGCGGCCCGCGGGGTGACGGTTGTCGATGACGGCACCATCCCCGACCGGCGCGGCTCGATCAGTTTTGATGATGAGGGCACGCCTTCGGGGCGCACCACCCTGATCAAGGACGGCATCCTGGTGGGTTACATGCAGGATCGTCAGAACGCACGCCTGATGGGGGTGGCCCCCACCGGCAACGGCCGGCGCGAAAGCCATGCCCATATCCCGATGCCGCGCATGACCAACACGATCATGCTGGGCGGCGATGCGGCCCCTGCCGATATCGTGGCCGGGCTGCGCGACGGGATCTATGCCGTGGGCTTTGGCGGCGGGCAGGTCGATATCACCAATGGCAAGTTCGTGTTTTCCTGCACCGAGGCGTATCGCGTGCAGAACGGCAGGATCGGCGCGCCGGTCAAGGGCGCAACCCTGATCGGCGACGGGCCTGCGGCGATGAAGCAGATCCGCGCCATCGGCAATGACATGGCGCTGGACCCCGGCATCGGCAATTGCGGCAAGGCCGGGCAATGGGTGCCGGTGGGCGTGGGCCAGCCGACGCTGATGATCGGCGGGCTGACGGTGGGCGGCGCGGGGTGATCCCGGTTCGAAGAATTTTTCGTGGCAGGGCTGAATTTCTTTCCCCGTTCACCCCCTGTTAACCCTTTTACGCGAAACATGGCCCCACGAATGAGCGGAGCCTTGCGAACGTGGACATCGAAACTTCCACCCACCCCCTCGCACCACCCACCCAGGAAGCGTCTGTAATCGCCTGGCTTCGTCTCATTCGGTCGCGCCGGGTCGGTCCGGCGACATTTTTCCGACTGATGGCCGAACATGGCAGCGCCGATGCCGCCCTGGATGCCCTGCCCGGCATTGCCCGCGCGGCAGGCGTTGCCGACTATGCCCCCTGCCCGGTCGATGCGGCCCAGCGCGAATTGGCCGCAGCCCGCACGGCCGGGGCGCGGCTGGTGGCCTTTGGCAGCCCCGACTATCCCGCCGCGCTGGCCGAAATCCCCGATCCGCCACCGCTGCTGTGGATACGCGGGCGGTCCGAATTGCTGCGCCGGCCGCAATTGGCGCTGGTGGGCGCGCGCAACGCATCATCGCTGGGCACGCGCATGGCGCGCAAACTGGCCGACGGGCTGGGCCAGGCGGGTTTCGTTATCGCTTCGGGTCTGGCGCGCGGCGTCGATGCGGCGGCGCATTCGGCGGCCTTGCCTACCGGAACCATCGCAGTCATGGCCGGCGGTGCCGATGTGATCTATCCTGCGGAAAACGCCGATCTCGCCGACAGGATTTCCCGCGAGGGCATGCTGGTCAGCGAACAGCCCATGGGCATGGCACCACAAGCCCGCCATTTCCCGCAACGCAACCGCATCATCGCCGGACTGTGCCGCGCCGTCGTGGTGGTCGAGGCCGCGGCGCGGTCGGGCAGCCTGATCACCGCGCGCGACGCGCTGGACCTGGGGCGTGACGTTCTGGCGGTGCCGGGCCATCCGTTCGATGCGCGGGCGGCGGGATGCAACATGCTGATCCGCGATGGCGCGGCACTGGTGCGCGACACCGGCGATGTCATTGCCGCACTGGCGCCTCTGGCAGAAGCGGCCCAGCCCGATCTGTTTGCCGAAATTCCGCCCGGACCGCCACAGCGCACGCAGCGCGCCGCCGATATCCACGCCCTGCACAACCAGATCCTGTCGCGGCTTGGCCCCTCCCCGCTGGCCGAAGATCAGCTGATCCGCGATCTGGCACTGCCGCCCGGCGATGTGACACCGGAACTGTTGAATCTGGAACTTGATGGCCGCATCCTGCGCCAGCCCGGCGGCCTGCTGTCACGTCTGCACTGAAGCCCTGCGCCCGGCCTGCCACCACACGGCATTGCACAACATCCGCATGCAGGCCCGACGGAGTGGCGCCGGATCAGGCGTAAAACCTGACATCGCCCCATGCATTGACATTCCGCCCGCCTGCCGCACATCTTGCGCCGCCACGGCCCCAAGCCGCGAGTCGAAAGGAAGTTCATGCCCGTTGTCGTTGTTGAATCGCCCGCCAAAGCCAAGACAATCAACAAATATCTGGGCCCAGACTTTACGGTTCTTGCCTCTTACGGCCATGTCCGCGACCTGCCGCCCAAGGATGGTTCGGTCGATACCGAACACGATTTCACGATGAAATGGGAAGTGGCCAGCGACAGCAAGAAGCATGTCAAAGCCATCGCCGACGCCCTGAAAGACGACAATGTCCTGATTCTGGCGACCGACCCCGACCGCGAGGGCGAGGCGATCAGCTGGCACCTGGAAGAGACCCTGCGCGCCCGCAAGGCCATCAAGAAAGACACGGCCGTTTCCCGCGTCGTGTTCAACGCCATTACCAAATCCGCCGTGACCGAGGCGATGAAAAACCCCCGCGCCGTCGATCAGCCGCTGGTCCATGCCTATCTGGCGCGCCGGGCGCTGGATTACCTGGTGGGGTTCAACCTGTCGCCGGTGCTGTGGCGCAAGCTGCCCGGTGCCAAATCCGCGGGTCGTGTGCAATCGGTCTGCCTGCGCCTGATCGTCGAGCGCGAGATGGAGATCGAGGCGTTTCGCGCCCGCGAATACTGGACCGTCAAGGCGCTGCTGGCCACGCCGCGCGGCCAGACATATGAGGCCCGCCTGACCGTTCTGGGCGGCAAGAAGCTGGATAAATTCGACATCGCGACCGACACCGCCGCCGAACTGGCGGTGCAGGCGGTAAACAGCCGCGATCTGGCGGTCAAATCGGTCGAGGCCAAGCCGGCCAGCCGCAACCCCAGCGCCCCCTTCATGACCTCGACCCTGCAACAAGAGGCCAGCCGCAAATTCGGTTTCGGCGCCCGCCAGACCATGAGCCTGGCCCAGCGCCTGTATGAGGCCGGGCTGATCACCTATATGCGCACCGATGGCATCGACATGGCGCCCGAGGCGGTAATGGCCGCGCGCGATGCGATCAAGGCCCGCTATGGCGAAAACTATCTGCCCAAATCGCCGCGCATGTATAAAAACAAGGCCAAGAACGCGCAGGAAGCGCATGAATGTATCCGCCCCACCGACATGACCCGCGATGCCGCCGCGCTGAAGATCAGCGACAGCGATCAGCGCAAACTGTATGATCTGATCTGGAAACGCACCCTGGCCAGCCAGATGGAAGCCGCCCGGATGGAGCGCACCACTGTCGATATCGCCAGTGCCGATGGCCAGATCGAATTGCGCGCAACCGGCCAGGTGATGCTGTTTGACGGCTTCCTCAAGGTGTACGAGGAGGGCCGCGACGATGTGGTCGTCGACGATGACGACAAGCGACTGCCGCAGATCGCCCAGGGCGAGCCCGCCGCCAAGCAATCAGTAACGCCCGAGCAGCATTTCACCCAGCCCCCGCCCCGTTACACCGAAGCGACCTTGGTCAAGCGGATGGAAGAACTGGGCATCGGCCGCCCCTCGACCTATGCCAGCATCGTGACCACCATCCAGGATCGCGGCTATGTGCTGAAGGACCAGAACCGCCTGATCCCCGAAGACAAGGGGCGGCTGGTCACCGCCTTTTTGTCCAACTATTTCCCGAAATATGTCGGCTATGAATTCACCGCCGATCTTGAGGATGAGCTGGACGACGTGTCGGCGGGCGACCGTGACTATATAGATGTGCTGTCGCGGTTCTGGCGTGATTTTTCCGCCGCCATCGCCGAAACCGCCGATCTGCGGATTTCCGAAGTGCTGGACAAGATCGACGAGGTTCTGGCCCCGCACCTGTTCCCGCCCCGCGACGACGGAACCGATCCGCGCGCCTGCCCCAAATGCGGCGCGGGCCGGCTGAACCTGAAAACGGCCCGCTCTGGCGGTGCCTTTATCGGTTGTTCCAACTATCCTGAATGCCGGTTTACCCGCCCCCTGTCCGGCCCGAACGGCGAAGACGCCGAAACGCTGGATGACAAGGTTCTGGGCCATGACGGCGAAGATGTGATTTCGCTGCGCAACGGGCGGTTCGGCCCCTATGTGCAGCGCGGCGAGGTCACCGAAGAAATGCCCAAACCGCCGCGTGCCTCGATCCCCAAGGGCTGGGACGTGGCGCAGATGGACTTGGACCGCGCGCTGATGCTGCTCAGCCTGCCGCGCCAGATCGGCCCGCATCCCGAAGACGGCGAACCGGTCGAGGCCAGCATCGGGCGCTATGGCCCCTATGTGAAACATGGCAGGGTCTTCGCCAATATCCCCGATGTGGACGAAGTCTTTACCATCGGCATGAACCGCGCGGTCGAGGTTCTGGCACAGAAGGCCGCGAAAACCGGGCGCGGGCGCACGGCCGCCAAGCCGCTTGCCGAACTGGGCGAACACCCCGATGGCGGGCCGATACAGGTTCTTGACGGGCGCTATGGCCCGTATGTGAAATGGGCCAAGGTGAACGCAACCCTGCCCAAGGATGTGGAACCGGGCGATGTGACGCTGGAAATGGCGCTGGAGCTTATCGCCGCGAAAAGCACCAAAAAAGGCGGGCGCAAGAAAAAAACCTGATGCCGCCGCGCCGCGGCATTTCATTGACTTCGCCGCCGCGCCGCGTCACAAACTTGAACCATCCGGCATAGGGAGTGGTTGATGAAAAAGATATACGCCAGCGCGTCCGACGCCCTCGACGGCGTGCTGTTCGATGGGATGCTGATCGCGGCAGGCGGGTTTGGCCTGTGCGGCATACCCGAATTGCTGATCGCGGCCATTCGCGATGCGGGCACCAGGGATCTGACCTTTGCATCGAACAATGCCGGGGTCGATGATTTCGGCATCGGCATCCTGCTGCAGACCAAGCAGGTGAAAAAGATGATCTCGTCCTATGTGGGCGAAAACGCCGAATTCATGCGCCAGTATCTGAGTGGCGAGCTGGAGCTGGAATTCAACCCCCAGGGCACATTGGCCGAACGCATGCGCGCCGGCGGCGCGGGCATTCCTGGCTTTTATACCAAGACCGGCGTCGGCACCGTGATCGCCGAAGGCAAAGAGGTGAAAACCTTCGACGGGCAGGATTATATCCTCGAACGAGGCATCGTCGCCGATCTGGCCATCGTCAAGGCCTGGAAGGCCGATACGACAGGCAATCTGATCTTCCGCAAGACCGCGCGCAACTTCAACGCGCCCGCCGCCACCTGCGGCAAGATCTGCGTGGCCGAGGTCGAAGAGATCGTGCCCGCCGGCAGCCTTGACCCCGACGCCATTCACCTGCCCGGCATCTATGTGCACCGCCTGATCCAGGGCGAACACGAAAAACGCATCGAACAGCGCACCGTGCGCGCGGCCTGAGGGAGAGAACAACATGGCTTGGGACCGCAATCAGATGGCCGCCCGCGCGGCAAAGGAACTGCAGGATGGCTGGTATGTGAACCTTGGCATCGGCATTCCAACGCTGGTGGCCAATTACATCCCCGACGGCATAGAGGTCACGCTGCAATCGGAAAACGGCATGCTCGGCATGGGCCCCTTCCCGATCGCCGGGCAGGAAGACCCCGACCTGATCAATGCGGGCAAGCAGACAATCACCGAATTGCCGCATACGGCCTATTTTGACAGCGCCACCAGTTTCGCGATGATCCGCGGCGGCAAGATCGCCATGGCGATTCTGGGCGCGATGGAAGTGGCCGAAAACGGCGATCTGGCCAACTGGATGATCCCCGGCAAGCTGGTCAAGGGCATGGGCGGCGCGATGGATCTGGTGGCCGGTGTCGGCCGCGTGGTGGTTGTGATGGATCACACCAGCAAGCATGGCGAAAGCAAGGTGCTCAAGGAATGCACCCTGCCCCTGACCGGCAAGGCGGTTGTCGACCGGATCATCAGCAATCTGGGCGTGCTCGATGTCGTGCCGGGCGGGCTGAAGATCGTCGAACTGGCCGATGGCGTATCCGAGGCCGACCTGCGCGCCGCGACCGAGGCCACGATCGTCAACTGATCGCCACCACGGAAAACTGCACAGGACGGGGCACGCATCCCGTCCCTGTCACCTTGGAAAAATACTCTCGGGGAGCGCGAGGGGCAGACAGCCCCTCGCCTCAGGTGCCGATGCGAAACACGCAGCCATCGCTGATCAGCTCGGGCGGGGTCTGGCACAACCCGCGCGCCACGGTCCAGGCGGCCAGCACCTTGGGCACATAATCGCGGGTTTCGGCAAAGGGCGGCACGCCGCCCTTGCTGCGCACCGTGCCCGGCCCGGCATTATAACTGGCCAGAACCAGAATAGGGTCCCGATCGAATTCCTGCATCAGCCGATCCAGAAACGCCACGCCGCCGCGGATGTTCTGCACCGGGTCCAGGCTGTCGGCGACGCCATATTGCTGGGCGGTGGCGGGCATCAGCTGCATCAGCCCGGTCGCGCCCGCACGGCTGACCGCCCGGTGCTGCCCGTCGCTTTCAACCATGATCACCGCCAGGACCAGCGCGGGCGACACCCGTGTGCCGACGGTGGCCTTCAGAATATCGACGCCATAGCGCGCGGCCACCTGCTGCATTTGCTGCAGGCGTGGCGCAGGCACCCGTGCGCCACCCGGCCCCTGCGTCAAGGCCCGCACCGCCGGCGCCAGCCGCCCCGGCCCGCTGGCGGCCAGATCGGGCGAAATGAGGTTCCAGTACCATGCCAGGCTGGAGGCGACCGGCGGCGGTGCCGGTTCATCCTCGGCGCGCGGCGGCAACGGGGCTGGCGCAACCGGGGCAATCGGCACGATCTGCACCAGTATCCGCCTGGCAGCACCCGGTTCGGGCGGCTTTATCCGTTTGGGCATCACGGTGGGATAGGGGCGCGGCTCTTGCGCGCCCACAGCCGGCGCCAGCAATAACAGCGCCGCCGCGAAAAGGAATCCTTGCCTCAACATGGTCCGGGTCCTGCTTTGCCCGTTGTGTTTTGCCAACTCTCTCAGGAAACCGTTCGCAAAACCATCCAAAAGCCCGCAACGGTCTGCAAATGTTTCCAATCGTGGCAAACCGGAATCACCGGAAATCACCATTGAAAGCAATAATTGAAATATTCATCATTTTTGTTTCGTTATTTTTCAATGAGTTAGATCTTTTATCAAGAGTTTTTAAACACTCTCTAAAATTGTCCAACCCCCGCCAAACTCTTGCCCCAATCCACCGGCAAATTCTTCCCATGCCAAGACGGGGACTGGGCCAACAAGAGGCCGGCCCGGGATGATCCGGCAAGGCGAAGTGTAACGAGCTATTAAACTTGAGAGAGAGGGACTACCAATGAAACTGTTCGAAATGATCAAGAATTTCCACAACGACGAATCCGGCGCAGTGACCGTTGACTGGGTCGTGCTGACCGCTGCTGTCGTTGGTCTGGGCTTTGCCGTTCTGACTGCTGCGCAGTCGGGCATGACGACCCTGGGCACCAACATCTCGACCGAACTGGGCACCGGCACCACGGTCAGCTCGGGCTTCTGATAGCCATATCGGTTATGATCTGCGAAACCGCGCCCTTCGGGGCGCGGTTTTACTTTGTGCATCACCCTTTGCAATGCGCAAAAGAACCAATAAACCAACATCTTTTTGCCACTTTCGATGCGCATGGTGGTATCAGGCAACCTTCGCTGCACGCACACTAATGCGCGCGACGCAGGTCAGTGGTGATGGCGTAATATCGGAGAGCGCGATGCGCGACTTTATCAAGACTTTCTTTGCTGATGAATCTGGCGCGGTCACTGTTGACTGGGTTGTGCTGACCGCTGCGGTCGTCGGTCTGGGTTTCAGTGTGATCGTCTTGATGAGCAACGGCACATCAACGATCGCCGACAACGCCGCCAATGTCCTCAGCAACAGCAGCCCCAGCACCGGCTTCTGATCCCTGCCCGGGGTTATTGTTGCAAAAGACTGTTCATTGTCATTCATTGTCCCATGTTTTGCCGCATTTCATTGCTATTGTTTCTGAAATGAGAGTCGATAAGGCCCCTGCCCCCGTGGCAGACCGGGCCCTTCGAAACAAAAAGGGGTAACGCGATGCGGATGGTTTTTGGGTTGGTGCTGCTGGTCGGTCTGGCGCTTGCGGGTTTCGCTGTCTACATGGCGCAGGGCTATATCTCGCAATATCAGATGGCGCTGGCGCAGGAACGTGCCGCCCGTCAGCAACAGGTAAAGCTGACCGAGATCTATATCGCCGCGCGGCCACTGCGCTATGGCGAGCAATTCACCATCGACGACGCCAAAAAGGTCAAATGGCCCCAGGAAGCGGTGCCCGAAGGCGCCTTTGGCAAGCAGGAAGACCTGTTTCCGGCAGGCGCAGAACAGTTTCGCACCGTGCTGCGCGCAATCGAGGCGAATGAACCCCTTCTGGCGGTCAAGCTGACCGAGCCGGGCGCTGACAGCGGCATCAATTCACGGCTGTCGGTCGGGATGCGGGCCTTTGCGATCAATGTCGATGTCAGTTCGGGCGTGTCGGGCTTCTTGCGCCCCGGCGACCGGGTCGATGTCTATTGGACAGGTTCGGCCGGCGGTAACCGCGAAAAGCGGCAATTCACCAAGCTGATCGAGGCCGGGATGCAACTGATCGCTGTTGACCAGACCGCAGATCAGGACCGCACCAGCCCGGTCATCGCGCGCACCGTCACGGTCGAGGCGACACCGCAGCAGGTGGCATCGCTGTTGCAGGCCCAGTCCACCGGCAAGCTGTCGCTGTCGCTGGTCGGCGCCCAGGATGACACCGTATCGGCCGCAGTCGAAACCGATCAGAACAAGCTGCTGGGCATCGAAGAGACAGACGAGAAGGAACAGGTTGTCGAAGCGCCAAAGGATCCGGTCTGCACGATCCGCACCCGCAAAGGGTCGGACGTGATCGTAACCGAAATACCCTGCACCAACTGAAAATCGGTGCAATAACAATACCAAACGCGGGTCGGCCCCTTGGTCCGGCCCGCGTTTGTGTTTCCGCAGGCTGGCCACATGTTGCGACTTATCCACATAACAATACCCCAGCAAGCGCTTGATTCTTGCAATAATTTGCGAATTGCAGCACAGTGCGTGTCAATTGGGCGAAAAAGACCCGTGTCTGAGGCGTGATCAGAGAGGCAGGATCACATGAAAATTGTACAGCTGTTAAGGGCTGCCCTTGTTGTGGCAGCCGCGTCCCTGGTAACCGCCCCGGCTGGTTTCGCACAGAACCTGCGGGTTATGGAAGGCGGGACGGCAACCACGCTGAAGGTGCCGATGAACCGCGCCGTCGTGGTCGAAAGCGAAGTGGTCTTTGCGGAACTGTCCATCGCCAATGCGGCGATTGCCGACATATCCACCCTGTCAGACCGGACGATTTACGTTCTGGGCCGCGAACCGGGCCGCACCACCATGACATTGCTTGGCCCCGACGGGCGCCTGATCGCCAATATCGAGGTGCAGGTCACCCCCGATATTTCAGAATTGAAGGAACGCCTGCGCGAGGTTCTGCCAACCGAGCCGATCGAAGTGCGCCCCGCCAATGACGGGCTTGTGCTGTCGGGGCTGGTGTCATCGGCCGCCTCGATCGACCGGGCGCTGGACCTGGCGCAACGTTATGCGCCTGATCGTGTATCCAACCTCATGACCCTTGGCGGCAGCCAGCAGGTCATGCTGAAGGTCCGCTTTGCGGAAATGAACCGTTCGGTCCGCAAAAGCCTGTCGGCCAGTCTTGCCGTCAACGGCATCACCGCCGGCGGCGATGTCGGCTATGTTGGCGGCAACGGCACCTATACCAACGGCAGCAACCTGATCAATCTGTTCGACGGCGATCCCACCACCAATATATCCCGCAGCGGCGAAGCCAATGGCGTGATGTCCTTTGGCATTGGCGCGGGCAGCGTCGAATTCGCGGTCTTGCTGGAGGCCCTTGAAACCAAGGGCTTCGTTCGCACCCTTGCCGAACCGAACCTGACCGCGCTGTCGGGCCAAAACGCCAATTTCCTGGCGGGCGGCGAATATCCAATCCCGGTCAGCAACGATTCAGGCAAGATATCGATCGAATACAAACCCTTCGGGATCGAGCTGAACTTCACCCCCCGCGTGGTCGGCAAGAACATCAACCTGCGGCTGGATGCCTCTGTCAGCGGCATCGACCCGACTGTTTCCTATTCCGATGGCGGTATCTCGGTCAGCGGTTTCTCGAAACGTTCGACCTCGACCACGGTTGAGATGCATGACGGCGAAAGCTTTGCCATTGCCGGCCTGTTGCAGGATGATTTCACCTCGCTGAACGGTCAGGTGCCCTGGCTGGGCGATATTCCGATCCTGGGCGCGCTGTTCCGCAGCTCGGAATACAAGCGCAATCAAAGCGAACTGGTGATCATCATCACCGCGCATCTTGTCAGCCCCACCAATGGCGAGGCCTTCGCCCTGCCCACCGACCGGGTTCGCCCGCCCACCGAAAGCGAATTGTTCCTGGGGGGCAAGGTTTCCGCCCCCAATACGCCGCGCAGCGGTGCCGCCGGGGAAGTGGCGCGGCAGGATTTCAGCGGTTCCTATGGCTATGTGATGGAGTGATCGACATGCGCGCCCCTCTTGCCCTTTTGTGCAGTGCCGGTCTGACCGTCCTGACAGCCTGTTCGCCGCAATCAGTGACGTCCCCCGCCGGGGCCTGGCTGGATGAAGGCGGGTTCGGCAATCCGACCATGAACAACACGCTGGTCATGACCGGCCAGCGAAACGCCGTGGTCGATCTGTCGCGCCGCTTTGCCGCCGAGGTGCCCAGCACCGTCAACTTTGCCTTCAACAGCGATGTTCTGGATGCCGAGGCCCAGGCCGCGCTGCAGGAACAGGCCAATTTCATCCGCCAGTTCTCGTTGGCGCGGTTCCGCGTCTATGGCCATACCGACAAAGTCGGCTCCGACGGCTATAACAAGGCGCTTGGCCTGCGTCGCGCCCGCGCCGTGGTGGCCTATCTGATTGGCCAGGGTATCTCCGCCGACCGCCTGGAGGCCGTGGTATCCTTTGGCGAACAGCAACCGCTGATCGTCACCGAAGGCCGCGAACGCCGCAACCGGCGCACCGTGACCGAAGTTTCGGGCTTTCTGAAAGCGCGCGAACAGACGCTGGACGGCAAATACGCCCTGTTCAACTATGACGAGTATGTCCGCAGCGCCTATGAGGGCCACAGCCCCGAGGTCGAGCGCGATCCCGAAGCCGCAAGCCCCAAGCGCGGCGAGTAAAAACAGCTTGCAATTCAAGCGAATGGGGCGCTTCCGGCGCCCCGTTTTCTTTTGAGGCTGAGGGGCGCATATCACCCAACAATTACGTTTTTTCAGCCCTAATGTTGCCCAGATTGCACTTCATCTTTCACAGGTGGACACCAAAGGCGCGCATCTGTGTCGCGCCGGGTGAGCGGATGGGGAGCGAGACGTCAGACGCATCTCATTCGTCTCGCCAAGAACAGAAGGATTGTGACAATGACGAGTAGCGCAGCACTACTGCCCGAAGCGGCACCGATCGTCGCCTGCACGGTTTCGCGCGACGTCCAGAACTTTGATCTGCTGATCGAGGACATGGAGGCCGAACTGGGTGAAGGCTGGGGCGATCTTTCCTTCGAGGATGCCGCCGCATTTTTCGATCAGCCCGATGCCGCCAGCCTGGAATTCGTGGCCATAGCCGTGGATGACCATGATGAGGAACGCCTGCCGCTTGTCGCCGAGCTGATCCGCAAGGCCAAGGACAACCGCATCGGGGTGATCCTTATCGCCGAAGAGGTCAGCCCGATGGTGTTGCACCAGTTGCTGCGGCTGGGGGCTGATGATTTTGTCCCCTATCCCCTGCCCGAAGGTGCGCTGCATGACGCCATCGAACGAATGCGCCAGCCCGCGCCGGCCGCCGCGATGGCTGCTGTCGATGCCCCTCAGGAAGCCGCCCCAGTCGCGCGCGCCTCGAAAGGCAATCGCAATGGCGTCGTCCTGCCGATTCACGGCCTGGGCGGCGGCGTCGGCGCCTCGACGCTGGCGGTCAACCTGTCCTGGGAACTGGCAACCGTCGCAAAGGCAGATGCGCCCAAGGTGTGCCTGCTGGATTTCGACCTGCAATTCGGATCAGCCTCGACCTATCTGGATCTGCCGCGCCGCGAATCGGTGTTCGAACTTTTGTCGGATACCGCCGCTATGGATGCCGAAAGTTTCATGCAGGCGCTGACCACCTTCAACGACAAGCTGTATGTGCTGACCGCACCGGCCGATATGCTGCCGCTGGACATGATAACGTCAGAGGATGTGAACCGGATCATCGACATGGCCCGGACCCAGTTTGATTTTGTCATCGTCGACATGCCCAAGACACTGGTGCAATGGACCGAGGCCGTGCTGCATCAGGCCCAGGTCTATTTCGCGGTGCTGGAGCTGGATATGCGCTCGGCCCAGAATGCGCTGCGGCTGGTGCGGGCACTGAAAAGCGAAGACCTGCCCTTTGAAAAGCTGCGCTATGTGCTGAACCGTGCGCCGAAATTCACCGATCTGTCGGGCAAAAGCCGCGTCAAGCGGATGGCGGAAAATCTGGATATCGACATCGAACTGCTGCTGCCCGATGGCGGCAAGCCGGTCACGCAGGCAGGCGATCACGGCCTGCCATTGGGTGAAACCATTCCCAAGGTGCCGCTGCGCCGGGAAATTCAGAAACTGGCCAAATCGCTGCATGAGCACGCTTTGAAATCGGCAGTCGAGGCCGAATGAACGCCCTGACCAAGTAAGGGACCATCCCGATGTTTTCGCGTTATTCCAAACCCAAACCCGGCGCGGTTGCGGTCAAGCCCGCCGCTGCCGCCTCCAGTCCGGCTGCCCATGCCGCACAGGCCGCGCAGAAACGCCCGGCCGTGTCAAAAAAAGTCGAGGCTCAGCCCAACCCCGCCGACAAGGATCGCAAGCGCAAGCAGCGCATGGGCGAAATCAAGTCCGAACTGCACAAGCGTCTGCTGGAAAACCTGAACCTTGCCGCACTGGAACACGCCACCGAGGCCGAGCTGAAATCAGAAATCCAGGCCATTTCCGCCGAAGCCCTGGAAGAGATGAGCGTCGTCCTGAACAAGGATGAACGCGTCACCCTGAACCAGGATCTTTTCGACGAGGTGATGGGCCTGGGCCCGCTCGAACCCCTGCTGAAGGATGACACGGTCAACGATATCCTGGTCAACGGCCCCCAGCAGATTTTCGTTGAACGCGACGGCAAGCTGGAACTGTCCGACATCACCTTCAAGGATGAAAAGCACCTGCTGCGGATCATCGACAAGATCGTGTCGGCGGTGGGCCGGCGGGTGGATGAAAGCAACCCCTATGTCGACGCGCGCCTGGCCGACGGATCGCGTTTCAACGCGATGGTGCCACCGGTGGCGGTGGATGGCAGCCTGGTGTCGATCCGCAAGTTCAAGAAGGAAAAGCTGGGCATCAACGATCTGGTGAAGTTCGGCGCCTTTACCGAAGAAATGGCGCTGTATCTTCAGGCCGCTGTCGCCTGCCGGCTGAACGTGATCGTGTCGGGCGGCACCGGGTCGGGCAAAACCACCACGCTGAACGCGCTGTCCTCCTTCATCGACGACAGCGAACGCATCCTGACGATCGAAGACACCGCCGAACTGCAGCTGCAGCAGACCCATGTCGGCCGGATGGAAAGCCGCCCCCCCAACGTCGAGGGCAAAGGCGCCGTCACCCAGCGCGACTGCCTGCGCAACGCGCTGCGGATGCGCCCCGACCGTATCATCGTGGGGGAAACCCGCGGCGAGGAAGTCATCGACATGTTGCAGGCGATGAACACCGGCCATGACGGATCAATGACCACGATCCACGCCAACTCGGCGCGTGACGGGGTCAGCCGTCTGGAAAACATGATCGCGATGGCCGGAATCGAAATGCCGCTGAAGGCGGTGCGCAGCCAGATCGCCAGCGCCGTCAACCTGATCGTTCAGGCAAGCCGTCTGCAGGATGGCAGCCGCCGCATGGTGTCGATCACTGAAATCACCGGCATGGAGGGCGAGGTCATCTCGATGCAGGAAGTGTTTCGCTATGAACGGCTGGGGCTGGAAAGCAACGGCAAGATCATCGGCCGCTTCAACGCCACCGGCGTGCGGTCCTTCTATTCAGAGCGGTTCCGGCAGTGGGGTTATGACCTGCCGCCATCGCTGTTTGAACCGGTCGGGGGATAATTCGGATGCAACTCAGCGCGGAACCAATCATCTATGGTCTGATCTTCGTCGGGGTTCTGGCGCTGGTCGAGGGCCTGTATCTGACGGTGTTCGGCAAGTCGATCCGGTTGAACAGCCGGGTCAACCGCCGGCTCGATATGCTGGAAAAGGGCACCGCCCGCGAAGAGGTTCTGGAACAGCTTCGCAAGGAAATGACGCAGCACATGAATGCCCGCGGGATACCGCTGTATTCGCTGCTGGCCGACAAGGCGCAAAAGGCCAATATCGCCTTCACCCCCAAGGCCCTTATGATGATCATGGGACTGGTGTCGCTGATCGCCTTTCTGGCCCTGACGATCGGCACCAGCACCAGCGTTTCGGTGCGCGCGTTGATATCTGTCGCAATGGGCGTGGGCGCGGTATTCTTCTGGGTCAACACCAAGGCCAAGAAACGCCTGTCGCTGATCGAGGAACAACTGCCCGACGCGGTTGAACTGATGGTGCGGTCATTGCGCGTGGGCCATCCCTTTGCCTCGGCGGTGAACATCGTCGCCAAAGAGGTCGCCGACCCCCTGGGCACCGAATTCGGCATGATCGCCGATGAAGCCGCCTATGGCCGCGACATTTCCGAAAGCCTGAAGGATCTGGCCGAACGCATGGGCATGCAGGATCTGCGCTTTCTGGCCGTGGCCGTGACCATCCAGCAGCAATCGGGCGGCAACCTGGCCGAAATCCTGGAAGGTCTGGCCAAGGTGATCCGCGCCCGGTTCAAACTGTTCCGCCGCGTCAAGGCCATCACCGCCGAGGCCAAGTGGTCGGGCATGTTCCTGTCGGCCTTCCCGATCGTGGCCATCATCGTGATCAGCGTTCTCAAGCCCGATTACTATGACGAGGTCAAGGATACCCCGCTGTTCATCCCCGCGGCGCTTGGCGTGGGTGTCTTCCTGGTGGTGAACGTTCTGTTCATGCGCATGATGGTCAATATCAAGGTTTGAGGACGGGCTGAAAATGCAGATATTCACGGCACTGCGCGATTTGCTGGTCGACCGGTTTGGCGAGTTGGGCCCGCTTTATGCCATGGGCATGCTGGGCGTTCTGTTCATACTGGCCACCCTGCCCACGTTGCTCAAGCGCAAGGAAGACCCGCTGGACCGCCTGAAACAGGGCGGCACCAGCCAGCGCAATTCCAACAAGGCCAAGCCCGAACGCTCTTTGCGCCACAATAACAAGTCCAGCGAAAAGCTGGACAAGTTCGCAACCTTCCTGGAACCCCAGAACGAGGAAGAACTTTCCGCCGCGCGTCTGAAACTGATGCGGGCCGGATACCGGTCCAAGGCGGCGGTGCGCACCTTCCACTTCGCCCAGTTCGCGCTGGGTCTGGGTTTTCTGTTCCTGGGGCTGCTTTATGCCATCGTGTCTTCGGTGACAGGTGAAATGACCACGCAGCAGATGGTGCTGTCGGTCATCATCCCCGGCGGGATTGGCTATTACCTGCCCAAATACTGGGTCGATCGACGCGTCGGAAAACGCCAGGAGGAAATCATCAACGGCTTTCCCGACAGCCTGGACATGATGCTGGTCTGCGTCGAGGCGGGGCAATCGCTTGATCAGTCGATCATCCGCGTGTCCAAGGAAATCCGGTCGGGCTTTCCGGCGCTGGCGCAGGAATATGAAATCATCGCCCATGAAATGAAGGCCGGCAAGGATCGTGTTCAGGTTCTCAAGGACATGGGCGAACGCTGTGGCGTGAACGATGTATCGTCTTTTGTGACGGTGCTGGTGCAATCGGCCACCTTCGGCACATCCATCGCCGATGCGCTGCGCGTTTATGCCAGCGAAATGCGTGACAAACGGGTGATGCGCGCCGAAGAAAAAGCAAATAAACTTCCCACAAAGCTGACGCTGGGCACTATGATGTTCACATTGCCGCCCTTGCTGATCATCCTGATCGGGCCTTCGGTTTATCGTGTGGCAAATATGGTGAATGTCGGCCAATAAGGAAAAGATGCGCGCTGGGTTGGGGATCATTGTAACGGCATTTCTATTGGCCGGCTGTCAGCAGACTGCCGGCCTTGCGCCTTTGAACCAGGGGCCGCCCCCACCGCCTGGCACCCCCCATATCACCCAGGCCGTGGACGGGCTGGTGGTGGGGCACCGGCTGATGGCGGCGGGCGAATATGAACTGGCGCTGAAAGCCTATTACCGGGCGGCATCCGAACAGGGCGTGACGGTTGATGTCCTGTCGGCGCTGGGGTCTGCCAATCTGCGGCTGGGGCGGCTGGGCCAGGCCGAAACCCTGCTGCGCGAGGCCATCCGGCGCGATCCCGGCTTCATCGCCGCCTGGAACAACCTTGGCGTCGCGCTGATGGAGCGCGGCGAAACCGGCGAGGCAAAACGTGTCTTCCAGACCGCATTCGCGCTGGATAGTGGCAATTCCGACGAAATTCTTGGAAATCTGCGCTTGGCTATCGCAAAAACCAAAAATTCTGCTTATGATGAGGCAGATAAAAATAAATTCGATTTGGTGCGGCGGGGCAATGGGCAATACCTGCTTTTGTCGACACCCTGAGGCAGAGCAGTAAAAGGACGCAAAAATGCGCCACCCTATTCTTGTATCGCTATGCGTTTGCGGTGCGCTGGCATTGTCTGCCTGCGGCCAGTCCCAGGAAGATGTCGAACGCGCCGTTCAGGATGTGATTTCCTCGGATGAAACCAATCTGAACGCCATCATGATGTCGGCCGCCGACCCCGAAGAGGCGGTCAGCTATTTCAGGAACGCCGTCGCCGCGGACCCGTCCCGCATCGACCGCCATCGCGGGCTGGCGCAATCGCTGATCCGCGCCAAGCACCCGATCGAAGGTGAAAAGGTCTGGGCCAAGGTCGTGTCGATGGAAGGCGCCACCGATGATGATCGCGTGGATTATGCCGATGCCCTGATCCGCGCCGGCAAATGGAAAGAGGCCGAGCAGGTTCTGGATGCCATCCCCCCGACACTGGAAACCTTCAAGCGCTATCGGCTGGAGGCGATGATCGCCGACAGCAACAAGGAATGGAAAAAGGCCGACAGTTTCTATGAAACTGCCGTGGGCCTGACCACCCAGCCGTCGAACGTGTTGAACAACTGGGGCTATTCCAAGCTGACGCGCGGCGATTATGCCGCCGCCGAACGGCTGTTCCTTGAATCGATCGGCTATGACCGCAATTCATTCACGGCAAAGAATAACCTGGTCCTGGCGCGCGGCGCACAGCGCAACTATCAGATGCCGGTGATCGAGATGACCCAGGTGGAACGGGCGCAACTGTTGTATACGATGGCGCTGTCCGCAATCAAGCAAGGCGATGTGACCATCGGCAAGGGCCTGCTGGAAGACGCGATCGAAACCCATCCCCAGCATTTCGACGAGGCCGCCCTGTCGCTGCGCGCGCTTGAACGCAACGTATCGCGCTAGGTCCGCATCATGCCCACATCCATGACAACCGCCCTTTGGTTCCTGCCTTTCGTCACGCCCATCGCGCTTTGGGTGGCCTGGTCGGACATGCGCACCATGCGCATTCCCAACAAGGCGGTCATGGCGCTGGTGATCGTGTTCGCCCTGGTCGGGCTCTTTGCCCTGCCGTCGCTTGAAACCTATTTGTGGCGCTGGCTGCATCTGGCGGTCATTCTTGCGTTTGGCTTCGTCATGACCATGGCCAGGATGATCGGGGCGGGCGATGCGAAATTCGCCGCCGCCATGGCCCCGTTCATCGCCCTGCCCGATGCCGGCGATTTCGCCATGCTGTTTTCGGCAACGCTGGTTCTGGCCTTTCTGCTGCACCGGGCCGCGCGCACGATGCCGGTGCTGCGCCGCGCCACGCCGGGCTGGGAAAGCTGGGAGCGCAAGGATTTTCCGATGGGTCTGGCACTGGGAACCGGGTTGGTCGCCTATCTGGTGCTGGCAATCATCCGCGGCCTGTAACGCCAAACTATTGCCACACCCGCGCGCTAGCGTCAGCCAGAACAACGCTGACCGAGGCCCGCAATGAACATCCAGACCTCTGCCGTCATGGCCCCCCCGGCCCCGCGGTCGCTGCCCGAAATGCAGCTGCCCATCGTCATGATGCGCGACATCCTGCTGAAAACCATGTTCCGCAAGAATGTGGAAATCGTGACAGAAATTGCCCGCGCGATCTGCCTGCCGGTTCCGGTGACACAGGAACTGGTCGATCTGGTGCGCAGCCAGAAACTGGTCGAGGCGACAGGCACCCTGCACGCCAATTCGGGCGGCGAGATGGGGTATCAATTGACAGATACCGGCAAGGCGCGGGCGCTGGATGCCCTGACGCAATCGGAATATTATGGTGCGATGCCGGTGCCGCTGGCGGTTTACGAAGAACAGGTCAAACGCCAGTCGATCAAGAATATCCAGTTGAACCGGGCGCAGCTGACTGGCGCGATGGGCCATCTGATCCTGCCGCCCAGCTTGCTGGACCAGCTTGGCCCCGCGGTTTCGGCCGGCCGTTCGATCCTGATGTATGGCCCGCCGGGCAACGGGAAATCGTCGATCTCGAACGGGATCAGGGATGCCTTGGGCGACAAGATCTATATCCCCCGCGCCATCGAATATGCCGGGCAGGTCATCACGGTCTATGATCCGATCGTGCATTCCGCCGCGCAGGAACAGACAGACGACCCGACATCGCTGCGTCGCTCTGCCGGGCGCTATGACACGCGCTATGTGCTGTGTGATCGGCCCACCGTGGTCACGGGGGGCGAATTGTCGCTGTCGATGCTGGATCTGGTCTATAACCCTACCGCGCGCACCTATCAGGCGCCATTGCAGCTTAAATCGACCGGTGGTGTCTTCATCGTCGACGACCTTGGCCGCCAGGCCGAACCGCCTCAGGCGCTGGTCAACCGCTGGATCGTGCCGCTGGAGGAAAGCCGCGATATTCTGGCGCTGCAATCGGGCGAGAAATTCGAAGTGCCATTTGATACGCTGGTGATCTTTTCCACCAACTTTCACCCCAACGAGATTTTCGACAAGGCCGCGCTGCGCCGGATCTTCTTCAAGATCAAGATCGACGGCCCCGGACAAGAAGATTTCCTGAAGATCTTCGCCCTGGTCGCGCGCAAGAAAAAGATGCCGCTGAACCAGGAGGCGCTGGTCTATCTGCTGAAAAGCAAATACCCCACCATCGGAAATATCTATGCGAACTATCAGCCGGTCTTCCTGATCGACCAGATGATTGCGATCTGCGAATTCGAGGGCATCCCCTATCAGATGACCCCCGATCTGATTGATCGCGCCTGGGCAAACATGTTCGTCAAGGACGAGGCCATCGTGCGCTAGGCTGTCTGATCAAACCAGCCCGCGCTCGGCCACGGCGGGGCGAAAGTTGCGGCTGACCGGCACCTTGCTGCCATCCTCGATCTGCAGGAATATTCGCCCGTTCTCGCATTCATTCCCGATGACCGCAGACGCGGCCACCCAGTGCGACCGATGCACCTGCAGCCCGTCAACGCCATCCAGTTCGGCGATGGCATCGGCAAAACGCATCAGCAACCGGGTTTCGCCCTTGTCGGTATAAAGCGAAACATAGTGATCATAAGCCGCGCAACGGATGATCTTGCCCCGCAGGTCGGGATCGACTCGTTCCATCAGCCGCGGCCCGGCGCCCTGGCGATGGTGCCACCCCCCGTGGATCAACATGCGAATGGCGCTCATCCCCATTCCCACCACGAAGATCAGCCCCATCATTTCAAGCGCCGAGGGCACCTGATTTCCCGTCCCCACCGAAAGCTGTTCGGTCAACAGTGTCAGCGGACAAAACAACAATACCGCAACGCTGGCGGCCGTTACGGTAGAAACGATCCAGTATCCGCGATCGCGCAGCCAGTATCGGACAACAACGCGTATGCCCAGGCCGATTGCGATGGACAGCCCCGCAACCACCCCCCAATACAGCACACGCCGCAGCAGGGAATTGCCTTGATAGGTGCCAAATGGCCCGGCATAGGCCGCCATCAGGGTGACAAGAACCCATACGACCAACGGGGTTGGCGACCAAAAGGTCGATTTCAGATCTTCTTTAAGAGACGTCATGAAAACTCACCAAAACACCAATATTACAAATATTACCAATTATTATCAGGGCTTACTCTCAGCGATACCGCAGACGAAATAACAAAAAGTTTACCGGAATAATCCCGGCTCGTCGCTGCGGAATTAAGCTGTCAGTCCTTCGGGTTCCCTCAGTCCCGATGCCCGGCAACAGGCCGTCAGCGTATTGGCCAGCAAACAGGCGATGGTCATCGGCCCGACGCCACCGGGAACCGGGGTAATCGCCCCGGCCACGGCGCGCACGGCGTCAAAATCAACATCTCCCGCCAGCCGGGTCTTGCCCGCGCCTTTTTCAGGGGCCGCGATGCGGTTCATACCCACGTCGATCACGGTTGCACCGGGTTTGATCCAATCGGCCTTGACCATTAGCGGCTGACCGACCGCCGCCACCAGAATATCCGCACCCCGGCACAGGGCAGGCAGATCGCGCGTGCGGCTGTGGGCCATGGTCACGGTGCAATTGTCGCGCAACAGCAATTGCCCCATCGGCTTGCCCACCAGGTTTGAACGGCCGATGACCACGGCGTTCAGCCCGGACAGATCGCCCAGCCGGTCGCGCAACAGCATCAGACATCCCAGCGGCGTGCACGATACCATCGCCCGCCCGCCGCTGACCAACAGACCCGCATTGATGACATGCAGCCCGTCGACATCCTTGGCGGGGTTGATACGCGCCACGATCTCGGTCTCGCTCAGATGTGGGGGAACAGGAAACTGACATAGAATTCCATGCACTTGCGGGTCATTGTTCAACCGATCAATCAGCGCATACAGGTCGGCCTGCGGCACATCGGCGGGCAATTTGTATTCCAGCGAGGTCATGCCCACCTCGACCGTCTGGATACCCTTGTTGCGCACATAGACCTGGCTGGCGGGGTCTTCGCCCACCAGAATCACCGCAAGCCCAGGCGTTATGCCATGATCGGCCTTCAACCGCGCCACATGATCCGCAATACGGGCGCGCAGGCCAGCGGCGAACGCCTTGCCGTCGATGATATCAGCACTCATGCATGGTCCTTTTTTTGGGGAATCTGCGGCAATGCCGATTTCTTATGACAGCGCCGCGACCATCTCAAGCCTGTGCGGCACCGGCGGCCTCAAGATGCCTCCAGGGGCGTTGCGCGGGAATATGCAGCACGACACTGTCCCCCACCGTCAGCAGTCCTTCGCGTTCAACCCAGGCTGTTATGCCGCGCCGACCGGTCGCGGCCGGCTTGAACCGCGCGCCCGCCCCCGCCAGATGGTCTTCGATCACCCGCGCGGGCAGTGTGCAGGCATGGTTTTCCATATCCACCGTCAGCGTCGCACCCGATGCGGCCTGCAATCGTGCGCCAGGCGGGATATGCGTGAAATCCGGGATGCCTTCGACCACCATCGTGGCGCCCAGCCAGGCCGGATCAAGGGCTTCGATCTGCATCGCGGCGGCGATCTGGTCCAGCTCCTCGGCCGAGAGAACCGAAAACTGGCGCACGTTGCGAATTTCAGTGCCCTTGGGATATTGCCCCGTCACCCGCGAACAGGATGGGCGGGTCAGCCCGCCATGCGATTCCCCTTCAGGGCCGCCAAAGGTGGCGCGCAGGCGCGTCAGCGGCCGGGCCGCCAGGGCGGCGGCACGATCCGGCACGGTGCCCAGCCAGGTGATGCGGCCGGTGAATTGCGTGGGTATCAGGGCGGGCATAGGTTACTCCTGTGGGCGGATCAGCGTAAAGAACACCCGCCGGAACGGGAACAACACGCTGCCATCGGGTTGCGCCGGATAATGGCGGGCCAGTTCGGTTTCATAATCGGCCAGAAACCGGCTGCGTTCCTGCGCCGACATCGCATCGCTGTAAGGGCG